>DASSWH010000288.1:0-13770 GCA_035705175.1 Pseudidiomarina sp. | reverse complement strand
ACTGGGTATTCCGCTTAATGCCAATATGTCACGCGGCGAGAATCAACTGACCATTGCTACGCTGGATAATGTCTCGCAAACCTATAAAGAGCGGTTAAATCAAACCGCTGAAGACGAACATGGGCTGTTCGCGATGAGTATCGATAACGGTAAAATTGCCGAACTTATCGAAGCTCAGTTTACTGCTCAAGGGCAACCGATCCCCGATGAATTACAATCGTTACTGGGTCAGAACCATGTTGCATCGGTAACGATGGATGTCAGTCTGCGCGGGATTGAATTTGTCTACACGGCTGAAACCCCGAACGAGTAATTTTCAATCGAAGTGACTGAAAAATCTGCGGCAGTGGGCGTCAGTTTCATGATAAACTGACGCCCATGCAAGATACCCAATCCACAAATCAAGGCGTCAGTTGGCAAACCGTTGAAGCGGATTATGCGGACCAACGCATCGACAACTATTTGCTCGCGCAATTAAAAGGGGTCCCCAAGTCATTGGTGTACCGAATTTTGCGCAAGGGTGAAGTGCGCGTCAATAAAAAACGAGTGAAACCTGAATATCGGCTGCAAACGGGTGATTTAATTCGTATTCCACCGGTTCGTGTGGCTGATCAAAACCCGCTGCCCAGTGCCAACTTGAGTAGTGTGCAAGCACTCGACCAACAAGTACTCTATGAGGATGATATTCTCATTGTCTTGAATAAGCCTGCTGGAATGGCAGTACACGGCGGTTCGGGCCTGCAATTTGGATTAATCGAGAGCTTGCGTGCACTGCGTCCGCAAGCAAAACACTTAGAACTCGTGCATCGCCTGGATCGCGAAACGAGTGGTTGTATCTTGATCTCTAAACGGCGCTCGGCACTGCGCCATTTGCATGAACAGTTACGCAATAAAACCATGGACAAGCAATACGTCGCCCTGGTGCGAGGGCAGTGGCAAGATCATGTGAAATTAGTCGCCGCACCTTTATTGAAGAATACGCTGAAGTCAGGTGAGCGAGTGGTTCGTGTGGACGCAGAAGGAAAACCATCCGAAACCAAGTTTCGTGTGGTTGAGCGGTTCGAGGATTGCAGTTTAGTCGAAGCGTCGCCGTTGACGGGGAGAACGCACCAAATTCGTGTTCATGCCCTGCACGCAGGGCATCCGTTAGCACAAGATCCCAAGTATGGTGATGAAGGGTTCAACCAGCAAATGCGTGAACGCGGCTTACAGCGGTTGTTTCTTCACGCTAAAAGTTTACGTTTCGAACATCCACAGTCGGGCGACATGATTCAGGTGGTTGCGCCACTGGAGCCATCATTGCTGCAGGTATTAAAAAGTTTACGCCGATGAGCTTGCCACTGACGACTCCCTTAATTATTTTCGATTGGGACGGCACCGTGATGGATTCGGTGGGGCGCATTGTGTCATCGATGCAACTGACTGCTCGCGATCTAGATTTACCGGTCCCAACGGCGCTGGCGGTGCGGGATATTATTGGCATTAGTTTAATGCCAGCGATTGATCGTTTATTTGGCACGTTATCGGAAAGCCAGTTAGAGCGTTTTTTTACAGTCTACCGGCATTATTATATTGATGCGGACCAAACCCCGTCTCCGGTCTTTCCTAACGCTGAGTCGGTCCTCCAACGTTTACATTCGCAAGGCTTTCAATTAGCAGTCGCCACGGGTAAAGCTCGCCATGGTCTGGAACGCGTCTGGGCGGAAACTGGACTCGACGTTTGGTTCCATTATTCGCGGTGTGCGGATGAAGCCGAGTCGAAACCCCACCCGAAAATGTTGCATGACTTATTAAGTGAAAGTGGCTTTCAAGCTGAGCAAGCCATTATGATTGGCGATTCCGTGCATGATTTACGAATGGCCGCAAATGCCGGCATGGCTGCCATTGGTGTGACCTTTGGTGCGCATCCGCGGGAACGACTCCAGACAGAAACGGCACTGTGTTTAGTCGACTCGTGGACCGAATTGCAATCCGTCTTGACTCAGTATAATCCGTCTTTGACTCACCACCTTGTAGGTTCCTAGTATGCACTCATTACCGCTTATTTTGGCTTCCACATCACCGTATCGTCGCGCATTACTAGAAAAAACCGGATTGCAGTTTGCGGCAGCGGCGCCGGAAGTCGATGAGACCCCTCTACAAACGGAGACCGCAGAACAGTTGGTGGGGCGGTTGGCGGTTGCTAAGGCACAAGCACTTGCCAACCAATATCCGCAGCATATTTTAATCGGTTCCGATCAAGTTGCCGTGGTTGACGGCGAAATTCTTGGCAAGCCGGGAACGAGTGAACGGGCGGTGGCGCAACTTACGCAAATGAGTGGCAAGACGGTAACTTTTTTGACCGGTCTGGCTGTGTATCGCAGTAGTGATGGCGCGCTGCAACAAGTTGTCGATCCGTTCGCAGTGCACTTTCGTTCGTTAACGCAGGCCGAGATAGAAGGGTATGTGCGACTCGAGCAGCCGCTGAATTGTGCCGGTAGTTTTAAGAGCGAAGCGCTCGGAATTAGTTTGTTTGAGCGGCTTGAGGGACAAGATCCAAATAGTCTGATTGGGTTGCCGTTAATCGCACTGTTAAAGATGTTGCGAGAGTGGGGCATAAACCCGTTACTAGAGCCCGCAAAAGTAAGCTAAATTTCTACAAAGGACTTGTGTTCAAACCGCGAATCCATTAACATTCGCGCCCTATGCAGAAGGTTCGTATTCCGATTTCGGTCGATCCGGTCAAAAGTGCCGGCAAACAGTTGAGCTATCAGGGACTTGTTCCTGGTAATATGCTTGCGCGATTGCAAGAAATGCTCGTTGAACCTTGTCCTGATGTTGATGTGGAATTGCAATTTGATATTGACCCACAACAACTGAAGTATTTACAAGGCTCTGCAACTGTTGATGTCGTTGCTGCGTGTGAACGATGTGGTGAGCCAATGGCGCTCACATTAGATACCTCGTTCATCTACGCTCCAGTGACAAAACGCCAAGCCGCCGACGATATGCCTGAGGATTACGAGCCCATTGAGCTGGATGAGCTCAATGAAGTGAATCTGCATCGAATCGTGGAAGATGAATTAATATTGGCCATGCCTGCGTTCGTGAAACACGATGAGCAAGCATGTCAAATCGATAGCAAAGCAATGCAATGGGGTGAGCTAGACGAATCCTCAAGTGAACAGGAAAACCCGTTTGCTGTGTTGCAAGCATTAAAGCGTAAATAACTTACGTCACTAATTTAGGAGATAGCGTAAATGGCTGTACAACAGAATCGGAAAACTCGTTCGAAGCGCGATATGCGTCGCTCTCACGATGCCCTGAGCGGCCCTACACTGTCGGTTGACTCTACCTCTGGTGAGACGCATCGTCGTCACCATGTAACAGCTGACGGTTTTTATAAAGGCCGTAAAGTAATTCACAAGTAAACCAGAAGCGGAAGTGAGGCTATGGCCACACTGACTCTGGCACTTGATGCAATGGGGGGCGATAATGGCCCCTCTATTGTTATTGAGGCTCTCAAAAAAGCACTCATCACGCACCCAACGGTTCATTTTATCGTGGTGGGTGACGAAGCCGAAATTCAATCTCTTCTCAGCTCTGCTCAGCTCTCTGAGCATCCTCGTGTGACAATCGCACATGCCAGTCAAACCGTGGAAATGACGGATAAGCCTGGTTATTCTCTGCGTGCTAAACCTGATTCATCGATGCGTGTGGCCCTAGAACTCGTTGCTAACGAGCAAGCTGCTGCTTGCGTGAGTGCTGGGAATACCGGTGCGTTGATGACGAAAGCCTACTTTGCTTTGAAAACGCTTCCTGGCGTGTTGCGTCCGGCACTGATGTCGGCGATTCCGCAACATCAAGGGGGCTCTGCCTTTGTTCTTGATTTAGGCGCGAATCCGGTGTGTGATTCGGACACCTTATTCCAGTTTGGCGTCATGGGCTCTGTTGCCGCTCAAGAAGTTCTGGGTATCGCACAACCTCGTGTAGCACTCCTGAATATTGGTGAAGAAGACACCAAAGGTAATGATGTCGTGAAAGCGACAGCCGCACTATTTCAGCAATCGTCGCATATTCACTATATCGGCTTCCTAGAAGGCGATGATTTGTTTGCCGGAAAAGCCGATGTCATCGTGTGTGACGGCTTTGTGGGGAATGTCGCCCTGAAAAGCTGCGAAGGTTTAGCAGACCTCCTGTTATCCAATATACGCGCGAATATCGAAGCACATTGGCTGACTCGTTGGTTCGTCAAACTGTTTTATCAACGCCTGCAACGATCGTGGGATTGGCTGAAGCCCGACCACTATAACGGCGCTAGTCTGATAGGATTGCGGGGCGTTGTGATTAAAAGCCATGGTGATGCCAATGCACGCGCTTTCGAAAGCGCCATTGATCAAGCCATCGAAGCTGCACAGCGGTCGCTCCCGAACCAAATTAAGGATCGGGTTGAGCAAGTACTGTTAGAGCAGGAATAAAAACAACCCATGTATTCAAGAATTGCAGGAACTGGTCACTATTTACCGAACCAGTGCCTGACCAACGCTGACCTCGAGCGGCGCGTCGACACCTCCCATGAGTGGATTGTCGAGCGCACAGGCATTCACGAACGGCGCATCGCTGGTCCCGCAGAAAGTGCGGTGACTATGGGCGCTGCCGCAGCAAGCCAAGCCCTTCAAGCAGCTGAAATCAAGCCTGACGAACTCGATTTGATTGTGGTCGCGACGACATCTGGCGAAAATGCTTTTCCAAGCGTCGCCTGCGAAATCCAAGCAGCATTAACCGACCAAAATATTCCCGCATTTGATGTTGCGGCCGCCTGTTCAGGGTTTATTTTCGCGCTGTCGGTGGCAGATCAATATATTCGTAGTGGTATGTACAGGAATGTTCTGGTTGTCGGCACGGATGTGTTGTCACGCCTGTGTCGGCCGGATGATCGCAATACCATCATTTTATTTGGTGATGGTGCGGGAGCCGTTGTGGTGCAAGCGAGCGAAACACCCGGAATTCTGTCCACGCATTTACATAGTGCAGGTGAGTTTGCCGACTTATTGGGTGCTAAACATGCACACCGGCAGTGGAATGAGCGCGCCGAAGAGCTCAGTGAAGCTTGGATGTACATGAAAGGCAACGAAGTATTCAAAGTGGCTGTGACAAAACTCAGTGAATTAGTACAAGAAACATTGGCTGCGCATGCGCTTGAAGCCGATGCGTTAGATTGGTTAGTACCTCATCAAGCCAATATGCGTATCATTACCGCTACGGCAAAGAAGCTGAAAATGCCGATGGCGCAGGTGGTAACGACATTGCGCTATACCGGTAATACCTCTGCCGCGTCAGTACCTATTGCGCTTGATGTTGCCGTACGTGATGGCAGAATACAACGAGGTCATAAACTCTTATTAGAAGCCTTTGGCGGTGGATTCGCTTGGGGTTCAGCACTCATCGATTATTAAGGACAACAGATGCGAGCAATGGTTTTTCCGGGACAAGGGTCCCAAAGTGTTGGCATGGTGGCGGAGTTAGCGGCACAGTACCCGTTGATCCAGTCTACTTTTGCGAAGGCAAGTGAGGTGTTGGGTTACGATTTATGGGAACTAGTAAGTCAAGGGCCGAGCGATGCACTGAATGAAACACAGCGAACGCAACCTGCTTTATTAACCACCAGCGTCGCTATCTATCGGTTATTGCAGCAACAGGGCGTAGCTGCGCCAGCGTATCTTGCTGGGCACTCACTCGGTGAATATTCCGCACTCGTGTGCGCTGGCGTGATTGATTTCGAAGCTGCCGTTGCTATTGTCGCGAAGCGCGGTGAATTTATGCAGTCAGCGGTACCTGCTGGCATTGGCGGAATGGCAGCCATTATTGGCCTTGATGATGATGCAGTGCGAGCATGTTGCGCTGAAGCGGCGGGCTCTGAAGTGGTCGCGGCGGTGAATTATAATTCGCCAGGTCAGGTTGTGATTGCTGGTCATGCAGCAGCCGTTGCTCGTGCCGGCGATGCTTGTAAAGCGGCGGGCGCAAAACGCGCACTCCCACTCCCTGTGAGTGTGCCGTCACATTGTGAATTGATGCGTCCAGCGGCAGAGAAACTTGAGCAATTACTCGAACAAACCACGTTCCACACCCCAACGCTGGCTGTGGTCAACAACGTGGATGTAGCTATCGAGACGGATGCCGGTGCTATTAAAGATGCATTGATCCGACAGTTGTATTCTCCGGTGCGATGGACTGAAACAGTAGAGTTTTTGGCCGAACAAGGGGTCACTCAGTTTTACGAAATTGGCCCCGGCAAAGTACTCACAGGTCTCATTAAACGCATCGCCAATGATCCAGTCGTCGATGCCATCAATACCCCGGCAGGGGTGGACAGTTTAACGAACTCAGCGAGTTCAGAGTAGGAGTGTAATGATGACAATGGCAGGACAAGTAGCATTAGTTACCGGCGCTAGTCGCGGGATTGGTAAAGCCATCGCCGAGGCACTCGTTGCCCAAGGTGTCACTGTGGTAGGTACCGCTACCACGCAACAGGGTGCTGATGCCATTTCAGCATACTTAGCTGGCCAAGGTGAGGGCGTTGCGCTCAATGTGACCGATGCAGAAAGCATTGATGCGGTGCTCAAGCATATTGATGAGCGTTACGGTCAACTGGATATCTTGGTCAATAATGCGGGTATTACCCGTGATAATTTATTGATGCGGATGAAAGAAGACGAGTGGGATAGCGTTTTAGATACTAATCTCAAAGCGGTCTTCCGACTCAGTAAAGGCGTAATGCGCGGTATGATGAAACGACGCAGTGGTCGTATCATCAATATTTCGTCTGTGGTTGGCACCACGGGCAATCCAGGCCAAGCGAATTACTGTGCGGCAAAGGCTGGTTTAGTTGGCTTTACCAAAGCGTTAGCGAAGGAAATAGCGGCTCGCGGTATTACTGTGAATTGTGTGGCACCCGGTTTTATTGATACGGATATGACCAAATCATTGACAGAAGACCAACAACAAGCCATTTTTGCTAATATTCCAGCGGCCCGACTCGGGCAGCCTGAGGAAATTGCAGCCGCTGTGACGTTTCTTGCGTCGCCAGGGGCAGCGTACATTACCGGCGAGACTATTCACGTGAATGGCGGCATGGCGATGGTTTAATCCGCAGTTGCCAACAGTTGGCACTGTGTACTGGCTAGTGGTAGTACCATTTATTGCTTTATTATTGAAGCGGCATTCACTACACTAAGCCCAATTTTTAGATCGTGACCTAAAGTGAAGGGAACTTAATACAATGAGTACTATTGAAGAACGCGTTAAAAAAATCATCATCGAGCAACTTGGTGTTAAAGAAGAAGAAGTAAAACCAGAAGCTTCTTTCGAAAACGACCTCGGTGCAGACTCTCTGGATACTGTTGAGTTGGTGATGGCTCTGGAAGAAGAGTTTGAGACTGAAATTCCAGACGAAGAAGCTGAGAAAATCAAAACGGTTCAATCAGCTATCGATTACGTGACCAATCACGCGAACGACTAAGCGAATGAATTGAAGAAGGCGGAATTTTTATTCCGCCTTTTTTTGTTCTGCTCAGACGATGCTGTGGAAAAATGGCCAACTGCTAAAGGCGCCTGCCTTTGATCGTGGACTTCAGTTCGGCGATGGGCACTTTACTACGTTAACGATTCGCCATGGCCAAGTGCTCTGGTGGCCTCTCCACTGGCAACGATTATGCCAAGCCGCAGAAAAGCTTGAACTGCCGCTTCCCCCGCAAGCCACAATTACAGAATTTCTTCAAACTATTGCACCAACCCAGCCGCAGTGTGTTGTTAAACTGATGATGACGGCAGGGGATTCCAGTCGCGGCTATGCCCGTCAAAGCCAAGCTGAACCCTCTTGGTATGCGAGTGTCAGCCCCTTTCCGGAAGTGCCCGCACAGCCGTTAAAGGTGCAACTTGCGCGCTTGAAATTAGCCGAACAACCGGCATTTGCTGGCTTAAAGACGCTAAATAGGTTGGAGCAAGTGATGTTGACACAAGAGCTCAACCAACGAGATTGCGATGAACTCGTAGTGACGGATCAATCGGGAGCTTTGGTTGAGAGCATTAGTAGTAATGTGTTTTGGCGTTGCGATGAGCAATGGTTTACGCCCAGTTTAGTCCATGCTGGAATTTGCGGTGTCGCTCGAACCCAGTTGTTGAATGAGAACATTCTCGGTACGGTTGAAATTGTTCGTGCCGGAACCGATGTGCTATTTACTGCGGATCAAGTATTCTTAATCAACAGTGTCATGGGCCCGCGTCCCGTTGCTGAGTTCCAGGGGCATCCATTTAGCGCTCCGATTCTACCAAAAGGTGTGAGTACGTGGTGGCAATCCGAAATATCGCTCTCGTTCTAGTTTGTTGCACGCTGATTGTGGCAGGGGCAGGTTACTGGTGGGCGCAGAAAACGCTACAGCAAACGTTAGTGGTACCTAGTACGCTTGTGAGTTCAGACGAGCCGGCATTGGTCGAAGTTCCTGCAGGTTCACATCTTCGGTCCGTGTTGCAGCTCCTCCATGAGCAAGGCTATTTGCAGGGCTCCGTTCAGCACGCTTATTATGCGCTGCGGGTTTTTACGTCATCCGATTCCATACAAGCCGGCGTTTACGCCATTGAACCCAATAGCTCGTTAACCCAGTTCTGGTCGCAAGTGACTGCGGGGCGCGCGCACTTGTTTCAAGTGACGTTAATCGAGGGGCATACATGGTCGCAGTGGGTAGAAGTTTTGCGGCGAGCACCATATCTCGACCATAGTTTACTGGAACGATCAGAAGCTCACATTTTGGATGAACTCGGTTTGGCTGAGTACGCTCGACTGGAGGGGCTCTTACTCCCCGAAACCTACACGTATAAAGCCTATACGTCGGCAACGACAGTGCTTCGGAAAGCTGCTGTCGCGATGCAAACGCAGTTGGCGGAGTTATGGGCCAATCGTGACCGTGATTTACCCTATGCAACGCCTTATGAATTACTTATCATGGCATCCATTATTGAGAAAGAAACGGGCATCAAAGCGGAGCGAAACAGAGTGAGTTCGGTGTTTGTGAATCGGCTGCGGTTGGGAATGCGGTTGCAATCCGACCCAACCACTATTTACGGCATTGAGAACTTCGACGGGAATTTAACACGTGCACATTTGCGCTCGGAGACACCCTATAACACCTATCGAATTCCGGCTTTACCACCGACGCCTATTGCGATGCCGAGTAAGGCGAGTTTAGTAGCAGCAGCAAATCCGGAAACAACCGATTACTTGTATTTTGTGGCCGATGGCTCAGGCGGACACGTCTTTTCTCGAACTTTGACTGAACACAACCGTGCGGTAAATCGCTATCAACGGGGAATCAATTAACTATGACTGGGAAGTTTATCGTTGTTGAAGGGCTCGAGGGAGCAGGGAAGAGCTCAGCGATAGCCAGCATCGTCACGCATCTACAAGCGAAAAATATTGCCGCAACGACCGTCCGTGAACCCGGTGGTACGCCACTAGCAGAAGCCTTACGTGAATTAGTGAAGCAAGATTGGGCTGAGCCCGTTCATGCCAATACAGAACTGCTGATTATGTATGCCAGTCGGGTGCAACTCGTAGAGAACGTGATCAAACCCGCGTTGGAACAAGGCACTTGGGTTATTGCGGATCGCCATGACTTGTCGTCACGGGCTTATCAAGGTGGTGGACGCCAGTTAGGCGATGACAAACTGCAAGTTCTAAAACAGCAGGTACTGGGTAGCTTTGGCCCTGATCTTACACTGTTGATTGATGTCGACCCTAAGCTTGGTTTGGAGCGGGCTCGAACGCGAGGTGCTCTGGATCGAATTGAACAAGAAGATTTGAGCTTTTTCGAACGAACGCGAACGCGCTATCTGGAACTGGCAGAAGCCGATCGCTCCATACATGTCATCGACGGTGGGCAAAGTATGGAAGCCGTGCACCGTGATTTATTAGCTTGCGTTGAAGCGGAGTTATTTCGGTGAGCCTACCTTGGTTACGCCCGTTGTGGCAGCAACTCACTACAGATCTGCACAGTGGCCGCCTTAGTCATGCACATTGTTTTCCATGGCAACCAGAATTGGGACTCGACCGATTTATTCAAACCTGGATTGAGATGTTGCTGTGTTTACAGCCATCCCAACGCGCCTGCGGACAGTGTAAAAGCTGTTTGCTGGGTAAAGCAAAAACGCATCCTGACTTCTATGAGCTCAGTAGTGAAGATGGTAAAGCGATTGGCATTGATGCTGTGCGCAGTCTGACCATCAGTCTTCAACAAACAGCCAATCAAGCCGGTCGAAAGGTCGCATGGATACGTGATGCTGAGTTATTGACCGTAGCTGCCGCCAACGCACTCTTAAAAACGCTTGAAGAGCCAACCGCAGAAACTATTTTGATTGTCTCAGCAAGTCGTCCACGCCTGTTACTACCGACGTTACTGAGTCGTATGCAAAAGCATACGGTCAGCAGCCCGTCACGAGCAGAAATCGAAGTGTGGCTGCAGCAACAGTTGGGGCGTGTCTTAACTGTTGATGAGCAGCCATGGTTGCAGCGCTTGGAGCATGCGCCACTGACTTTATTGGCTCAACTGCGCGGTGAGGTGGATGGTCATTCGCCGGCGGCATTTGAGGCCGAAGCGCATGCAGCAGTTGAACAACTGATTCAAGCGTTCTGTAAGGTAGGTACCTGGCCGACCGTCGATAAAAACAAAGTTCGGTTGTGGCTCACCGCCAGCGAATACTTTATTCAGGAATTAGTGCGCATCTACCTGCAATTACCGCAGGTGCAATTACATCATCCTGACCAGCAGAGTGAGCTGCGGCGGCAACTGCAGATGCGCAGTTTGAACCAGCAGCAACTCAACGATTGGCTGCAAACATGTTATGCTATTCGACGTTGGACTACTGAGCAAAGTGGCCTAAATGGTGTATTGTTATTACAAGATTTGTGGGCGGAGTGGCAGATAGGATGAGTACCAAGCGCATCATGATAGAGTCGGAAGAACAATTACGACGCTTGTACATGCCGTTTATTAAAGGCGGCGCTTTGTTTATTGTAACGGAAGATCCCTATACCTTAGGCGATGAGATGAAGCTCGTGCTGCGCCTACCACGCGACCAAGAGGATACGTTGGTGCGCGGCAAAGTGGTCTGGTTAGCACCGTCTCGTCCCGGTCGAACCGATCAGCAGGGTGTTGGTGTGCAATTTATCGACGATAAATCGCATTTAAGAAATCGCATTGAAACCTTGCTAGGCCATTTAGGTGAGTCGGGACTGCCAACCGCCACCATGTAGTTCGCCATTCTTTACTCTTCAGATTGGAGTCGTTGTGTTTGTCGATTCACATTGTCATCTAGATAAACTTGATTTAACCGAATTTGATGGGCAATTCAGCCAAGTCTTGCGCAACGCTGAGGCCGCGCAAGTCGAACGCATGTTGTGTATTGGCGTGACGTTGGAAGATTTTCCGCAGATGCGTGAATTAACGCGTAATTACCCGCAAATTAATATCTCCTGCGGAGCCCACCCCTTATATGTTGCTAAAAATCCTTACGCCAGTGAACAGCTCAGAGAGTACGCGAGTCTGCCAGATGTCGTCGCCATTGGTGAGACGGGTCTCGATTATTACTACGACAAAGAGTCGAAAGCTATTCAGCAACGCAGCTTTGCCGAACATATCGATCTAGCTGTGGAGTTGGACAAACCGCTGATCATTCACACGCGTGACGCGCGTGAAGATACATTGTCTATGCTACGTGAAGGGCAGGCACAGCAGTGTGGTGGCGTGCTGCATTGCTTTACCGAGTCGTTAGCCATGGCTGAGGCGGCGATTGCTGATTTGGGTTTCTACATCTCGATTTCAGGTATCGCCAGTTTTCGTAATGCGGATGAATTACGCTCTGTCATTGAAGCGATTCCATTGACCCAACTACTGATTGAAACGGACAGCCCATGGTTGGCACCGGTGCCGCATCGGGGCAAACAAAATCAACCCGCTTATGTCGCTGATGTAGCACGCTGTGTTGCTGAGGTGAAAGGTATTTCGATAGAGGCTGTTGCTGAGCAAACAACGGCTAATTTTTACCAGTTATTTCAGCGCGCTCGATAAAAATGCACAAAAAATGTGCAAATGGTTAGCAATAAATTATTTATTGTCTACACTTGATCTTACCCTCGACTTATATCGAGTTAGCGCACGGCTCAATCCCTTGAGCCATTCCCCTGAGCTCGGGACATCCTGGATTCGTCCCGAGCTTTTTTTTGTCTTGCTTTTAAGCTCGCTACATTCCTGTTTAGACAAAAATAACGAGTAAGATCAACACGGGGCAAACGAATTTTACGTAGCCCGGCCAAAGCTTCCAAAACCACGTTTTTTCGATATTCGGTGAGCCGCCTTGCAGTGCTTTCAACAACAGATGCTGACGTAAAATCCAAGTGAGAAAGAAACCGAAAATGATAGCCATTAGCGGTTGCATATACACCGTCGTGACGGTTATCACCAAACCAAATAGCGTTTCAAAGTTATAAATGATCGTTGCTGCGATACCCGTGATCACGATACCTAACACGCGCGCCGCAGTCGCACGTTCAATATGGAGTTCTTCACGTATAGTGTTTACCGGAGCCTCTAGCATAGAAATCGAGGAGGTAATGGCGGCAATCACCATAAACACGAAAAAGGCGACTGCGATCCAGTTGCCAATGGGGCCCATGGAATCAAACATGGCCGGCAGCACGGTAAAAACTAGCGTATCGGCCGACAATAGTTCACCAGTCTCGGAGTAGATGGTGACCCCCATGTCTTGTGCTGCAAACATTGCAGGTAAAATCAGCATCCCGGCAAGCAGCGCGACTGCGCTGTCGACCCCGGCAACCCAACCCGCTGTTTTGGGTAAATTTTCATCCTTGGATAAGTATGCGCCGTACGTCATCATGCAACAAAGGCCAATGGAGAGACTGAAAAACGCCTGGCCCATCGCGCGAATAACTAGCTCCGGATCGGTAACTTGACTGAAATCTGGAGTCACATACATCACTAACCCTTGCCAGGCACCCGGGAGTGTCAGCACGTAGATAGCCATTGCAATGAGCAGCACGAACAGTAACGGCATTAGACGCTTAGACCAACGCTCAATGCCTTCTTTCACGCCGGAGCGGACCACACGGACGGTCATGACCATAAACAAAGCCATCATGAGCAGATTGCGTTCGATACTGAAGCTGACAAACCATTCGGCGACGCTGTATTGGCCAAAGATTTCGAACACAGCAGCAAATAGATAGCCTAATAGCCAACCCGCTACAATCGCATAAAAAGCGAGGATAAAGCCTAGGGTTGCTAGAGCTACGACTGCAGCAATAACGCCTGTTCGCCGCCACAGTGGCTTATGACTCATCGTGCGCATGGTGGCCACTGGATTTTGTTGGCGTAGGCGACCAATGGTCAGCTCAGCCACCAAAGTCGGGTAGGCGAGAACCAAGATCATGAGCAAATAGACGAGCACAAAGGCACCACCGCCATTGCTTGCGGCTTGTGTGGGAAATCCCCAGATATTACCGAGGCCTACCGCGGAACCGGCTGCGGCGAGGATAAAGCCTAGTCGAGAGGAGAATGCAGGTGACGTAGCTGTCATAATGAGTACCGCGTATATAGAGAAGGTTAAAATAGCATCATTTACAGCGTTAATTCGCCACGTAAATTCTGTTGTAATTGGTGCTCAAGCTGGGCTTGCGGTAAATTCTGGGATAACAGGTAGTGAAGCTTAGTCAATGCTGCTTCT
>DASSWH010000287.1:0-6607 GCA_035705175.1 Pseudidiomarina sp. | reverse complement strand
GGCATTCTACTGGCTATTTCCTCAAAATCAACGATTTTTTGCCTTTCAACGTATCGTTTGGCTATTTTTAATCCACTTCGCTTAAATCAGCCCATGCAGCACGTAAATATGCCCACATGGACCACAATGTCAGAATGAAAGCGACATAGAGTAATATCGCTGCAGTGACAATAACAAACGTGTTTGCTTCCCAAATAAGTCCGGTAATCGCAACCATTTGAGCAATCGTTTTATATTTGCCTAAATTCGACACTTTCACCTGCTCTTGCCGGCCTATTTGAGCCATCCATTCACGCAACGCGGACACCACCAGTTCACGGCTGATAATTGCGAGTGCTGGTATACTCACCCACCACGTTGCATAGTCCTCGACCACAACGACTAATGAAGCTGCAACCATGACTTTATCGGCTACTGGGTCTAAAAATGCGCCAAACTTGGTAAATTGATTAAAACGCCGAGCAATATAACCGTCGAAGAAATCTGTGATCGCCGCGAGAGCAAAAACAAATGCAGCCCAAAAGTGTGCGTCTTGTCCAGGAATATAATAAATAATTAAAAACACCGGGATCAGCGCAAGCCGAATCAGTGTCAGGAGATTGGGTACATTCCAGGTCATTACTGCGATTATCCTCTATTCGTCTCGAAACGCATGATAGATGGTTTCTGCCATATCGCGGCTGATACCGGGTACGGCGGCAAGTTGCTCAATACTAGCTTGTTTCACTTCATGTAATCCACCGAGATTTTGTAATATCTTTTGCCGGCGTTTTGCGCCGATACCCGGAATATCCTCCAAGCGCGAGGTGCGCCGCACTTTTGCGCGCCGTTGCCGATGGCCAGTAATGGCAAATCGATGTGACTCATCACGAATATGTTGAACCAAATGTAACGCGGGGTCGTCTCCTTTTAGTGGAATCGTTTGATGGTTCCCGGCAATAATCAGTGTTTCTAAACCCGGCTTACGACTCTCACCTTTAGCGACACCAATGAGTAGCGGCGCACGATTTCCCCATTCGGCGAAGTATTGTTCAGCCTGACTGAGCTGCCCCTTCCCACCGTCGATAAACAGAATATCTGGAATGACTGCGAGATCAGATTCATCATCTTTAACTGGATCGTAACGCTTCGCCAACGCCTGAGCCATAGCCGCGTAATCATCACCCGGCGTAATTCCTTTGATATTAAAACGGCGATAATCACTTTTCTTCGGCCCTTGTTGGTCGAAAACAACACAACTCGCGACAGTCTCTTGCCCCATCGTGTGACTGATATCAAAACACTCCATCCGCTGAATCGAAATTCCGAGGTCGAGTGCCTTCTCTAAACATTGCGTTCGCATGAGTGCTGTAGATGCTTGATTCATTTTGCTCTCAAGCGCATTTAAAGCATTCTTCTGTGCTAACACTTGATATTGCTTACGTTCACCGCGAACTTTATTCGTGATTCGTACCTTCTGCACGAGAGCAGCTTCGAGCAATTCGAGATCCTGTTCTGGATCGAGTAGCTGCGTGGCATTCGCTTCAGGTAAGATAATCTCTCGCGGTAAACGTCTACCAAGACTGGTATTCAAGTAAAACTGCAACATAAAGGACAACAGTATTTCACTGTCATCGGTATCGAGTGGTACTCGTGGAAAATAGGAACGACTACCCTGTACCGCACCCTCTCGAATAAAGAGCAAATGCACCGCAGCAATGCCGCCGCGACGGACATATCCGATAACATCCAGTTCCTGTTGATTGCCCGTCACTGCATTGCGTTCTTGAATTTTACGCAGAGCCGAAATTTGGTCGCGATATCGCGCAGCCTTTTCGAACTGCAAATCGGTACTAGCTTGCTCCATTCGTACCACCAAGCGATCGATTACCTGCTGATTACGCCCTTGCAAAAAAGCTTTAGCGAGATGAACTTGCTCGTTGTATTCCTCATCACTGGTGTAGCCTTCGACACAAGGTGCGAGACACCGTTGCAGTTGATACTGTAAGCATGGCCGACTCCGAGCTCGATAATAGGAATCTTCACATTGGCGAACTGGAAACAGCTTTTGCATTAATCGCAGACTCTCGCGAACCGCTGAACCGTTCGGAAATGGGCCAAAATATTCACCTTTTTCACGGCGTGTACCACGATGAAATGCTAACCGCGGGTGCTGATGATTGGATACGAAAATAAAGGGGTATGACTTGTCATCGCGCAGCAATACATTGTAGCGAGGGCGATATTTCTTAATGAAATTATTCTCGAGAATCAGTGCTTCAGCTTCGGAATTGGTGACGGTCACATCCATCTGATGGATGTGAGCGACTAATGTTTGTGTTTTCGGTCGATCGACTTTTTCACGAAAATAGCTACTGACTCGCTTGCGAAGATCTTTTGCTTTGCCAACGTAAATCACTTCTCCTGACTCATCAAACATGCGGTAAACCCCAGGTTGATGAGTCAGGTTTTTTAGAAATTCCTTTGAGTCAAAAGAGTTAGTTGTCATTAGTTCCGGTAAAATCGAGCTCGATTAAACCGGATTGTAACGCAAGATGAGTCAGTTCTACATCTCCACGAATCGCTAACTTCTGAAAAATACGATAACGAAAGGTATTGACTGTTTTCGAACTGATATTTAACGAATTCGCGATATCAGCGACACGCAAGCCCCGCCCAATCATCTGTGTGACCTGTAACTCTCGGTCACTCAGCGATTGCAGTACGCGCACTTGTTCTTGCCGCCGTGGATTCTTCGCAAAATATTCTGCTACGGCTTGAGCTACATACATCTGGCCACGGTTCACCGCAGCACAAGCCTCAAGAAATACATCGTAGTTGGAATTTTCAAGCAAATAACCATCGACTTGCTTCAAGTTACACTGAAAGTCGAGCACATCTTGAAAATGCCTGGCCCACAACAGGAGTTGCAGACCATCGTGCCGGCGCTGGAGACGTTTCCATGTCTCAATCGTACCGTCACCGCCGAAGTGGCTTCCTAAAATTACGGTTGCATAAGGGTACGATTTTGCTTCATCGCGCAACTGCTGTAGCGAACTAACGCTCGCTACTACTCGATAGTTATTACTTTTTAGAGTGGCGTACATCCCAGCCCGCACAAGATCGCTTGAAATAGCGATGATGAAGTCAGTCATACTGACACTTCCTTGTAGTTGTATAAACTCTGGAACCATTCCAGAGGAGTTCATGTATGACTCACATCTAAACAATTATCAAGTTAAATGTTGCATTTTCCTTTCAATCGTTTATTTCACCGCCATTTCGTGTCACCAGACACTAGAATCAGGACATTTGATTCATTTGTGATTACAATTCAACCAAATACCGTCACTGTCTGTCGACTAATTGCAACAAGTTGACCTGACTGATCCCAGATGTGTGCATGCGTGTGACCATAACCATCGGCCGCATGGTCAATATAAGCTTCATACTGCCACCAATCTTGCGTTGTATGTGCAGGTAAGGCCGCTGGAAACTCAATCGTCCAGGTCAACGAACTTGCTGGTGCAGGTTGGTTGAGTCGTTGCAACAGTGCGGGGGGCCATGCATCGACTAAACCTAAAAAGGTACCAATGCTAATCGGTTGCTGTTCATTTCGATAGCGCATCCAGCCGCCAAACGAACGCGAAGCAGTGCCTGAGAACGGTAATCCACCCACACTTACACGATAATCATAGAAGTGCGTAAACTCCGGAATCAGTGGATGGTTGGGAAATGCGGTGCCCTGCTCTTTGGGTGGTATTGTTGGAGCCGGCATATCGGTAATGGAAATAACGGATTCGCGTGAGCGTCCATAAGTGGCAAGAGCAGCCAATACCACTTCATCTTCTTGTATGATTTCGACTGCAATTTGAGTAACATTTTTGCCTTCTCGCAAGATTCGGCGCTGCAATTCTGCTGGCCCAGGTTGAACCGGAGCGACAAATGAAATCGTCAACGCTCGCAGCTCTTGCTCCTTTGCCGCCCCATGGTGAGCATGCTGCCAAGCGATTCCTGCGGTCAGGCCACCAAATATTGCCCGGCCTTGCCCCCAACCCGAAGGGAGGTCGATCTTTTGTATGGCTGCCGGCGTAATCATAGCTAAAATGTCGGTAAACTGCATGGTCGCTTCCTTGAGATTCAAACGAGCGTTTGATTATACAAAGTTCATAGTGAAAGCGAAACGAATAAACCAGAAAGACATAGGCACGAAAAGCGAAAAGCCCGCGGCGATAACCAGCGGGCTTTTCTAAAAGTGGCGGAGAGAGAGGGATTCGAACCCCCGGTGGGCGCAAACCCACGCCTGATTTCAAGTCAGGTGCATTAAACCGGACTCTGCCATCTCTCCGCAGCCTTCGAGGCTGTGCCTCAACAAGACGAAGCGAATGATAAAGAGCCAAAACACGCTTGTAAAGCAAAAATTGAAACCAAATGGTTTGTTTGCTGTCATTTTAATCAGTTCTACTTGAAAAACACTTGAAATGCTTGCTTATCACCACCATCTTTGCGGTAGACTAGTGGTATTACAACAACACGGAGATATCCATGAGTAACCAAGCTCACATTTCGACTACACAACGCAGTGAGTCGATTATTCAAACCAACAAGGTATTACGTAACACCTATATGTTGTTGGGCTTAACGTTGGCATTTAGTGCGTTTACAGCGTATCTCTCAGCAGCCATGGGACTCCCTCATCCAGGATTAATTATTACCTTGGTAGGTTTCTACGGTTTATTATTCGCCGTGCACAAGACCGCGAACAGTAGTATGGGTCTGGTGCTAACCTTCGCGTTAACTGGTTTCATGGGTTACACCCTAGGACCCATTTTAGGCATGATTAGTGCCATCGGGCCAGCCGGGCAAGAGATTATTATGATGGCGCTTGGTGGAACTGCGTTGATTTTCTTCGCATTGTCCGCCTATGTCTTAACCACTAAGAAAGATATGTCATTCTTAGGTGGAATGATGATGGCAGGTTTTGTTGCGATTATCGTCATGTTTATTGCGAATCTATTTTTAAACATTCCTGCCCTAGGATTAGCTTTATCCGCCGTATTTATTCTGTTCTCTGCAGGCGCGATTCTGATGCAGACCAGCGCAATTATTCACGGTGGAGAGCGTAACTATGTATTAGCGACGGTGACTTTGTTCGTATCGCTGTATAACATCTTCCTAAGCCTAATCCACATTTTGATGGCATTTGGTGGCGGCGACGAGTAAAACGTGGCAACCCTTGTACTTGCGCTGCATCAAGCTCTTGATGACAACGCTCCACATCAACGAAGCAGCCTGTTAGCGTATCATTACGCGCAGGCTGCTCTGCATTCTGGACACCAAATTTTGCAGGTGTTTTTCTATCACCACGCGGTTTCAATAGCTCAAGCTGACTCGTCAGCACCGCTCGTTTGTCAAGCACAACAATCCTGGCTGCAACTGGCTGAACAACATCAATTTGATTTGGTGTATTGTGCAACTATAGCGGAGCGTGATTTAGGCTTAGGTCAAGAACATATGGTCTCCGGTTTCACGGGTGCCGGTGTGACTGAATTTGCCCAGGCGGCCGCACGAGCTGACCGCGTCATGCAATTCTGAGATTGCGATGAGTATTGGCGTGCTTTTATCCAACTTCCCAGCCGTCGAACGCACGTGGGCAGGCCAAGATATGATACTAGGTCTGGCGACACTGGATTTGAATCCCCAGCTCCTTCTTGAGGGCGCTGCGGTGAGATTGTTAGCACCGGGTCATGACCAAACCCGTGGTAACGAGCGCGAACCTCAGTCGATGCAAAAAAGGTTTCGACTATTAGCGTTGTTTGATTGCCCTGCAGTATGGGTTATGCAACAAGATTTAGATTGCTACGGCCTTGCCGTTCAAGAGCTAATTTTACCCGTACAGATCGTTGATCAACAACAATGGGCTCTGCAATTGCAATCATTACCGTCTATTCTTCGCTATTGAATAGCGACGATAGGATCAACCTGTAAACTGAGCATCATGTTAGAACCACTGACGACACTTCATCATTTAAAATATTGGCCCACGCAACAATGGCGCCAACAGTATCTGCTTGCTCCGAGTATTGTTCTATTGAGTGAGTCTGCATTACTGCATGTATACCAACACCCGGCAGCTTTGCGTGAAATATCCGTTCCAACGTATGTGTTGGTCGATGAGCTCAACTTACTACGACTACACTTTCCAATCTTCGCTGAAGATACACCAGCAGGACTCATTCAGGTCAATGCCGCCCAATGGGTTGAACTGACCTTAAATAGCCAACCCGTATTAGTTTGGGATGACAGCGTGATGAATGTTAAAGCAGACGGAGTGGCCTAATGTTTAACTGGAACGGGCAACAGATTGAAACCGATAAACACGGCTACTTGGCGCGATTTGATGATTGGTCACCGGGATTAGCTATTCATATTGCTGAGTTAGAACAAATCACGATGACGGATGCACATTGGGAAGTGGTCTATTTCGTGCGCTCCTTTTATCAAGAGTTTGATACCAGCCCTGCGATGCGAGTATTGGTCAAAGCTATCGGTAAATCGTTGGGACCCGATAAAGCCAACAGTCCGTATCTCTATAAGTTATTTCCGAAAGGGCCGGCGAAGCAAGCAA
>DASSWH010000286.1:0-11586 GCA_035705175.1 Pseudidiomarina sp. | reverse complement strand
GTCCTTACGGCAGGCATTTGCAGATTATGTGATTGCACGACACTATCGACTATCGAAGGACCGTAAGCATCCCTATCGTGCACTGTTGCGTCAAATCATTGATCAGCAAGCCCATACGGTAGCCCTGTGGATGAGCTTAGGCTTTGTGCATGGTGTAATGAATACGGACAATATGACGCTCAGTGGTGAAACTATTGATTATGGCCCCTGTGCATTTATGGAAAACTACGATCCAAATGCGGTCTTCAGCGCCATCGACCGAGCTGGCCGCTATGCTTACAAAAATCAACCCGGCATTGCGCTTTGGAATTTGGCACGACTGGCAGAGGCATGGTTACCGTTATTAGCGAAGTCAGGAGAATCACAGCAACAGCTAATCGAAGCGGCAACCGAGTTAGTGCATGAATTTCCAATCCGCTACGAAGCTTACTACGATCAAAAAATGGCTTTTAAACTGGGCTTAAATAGCGTTACTGCGGAAACTCAAGCGCTCACGCGTGATTGGCTTTCTTTGCTTCAAGATCATGCTTTGGATTACACGCAGTCATTTCGCCAGTTGGCTGATACGCTTGAGACCGATGTGGAGCACTTCGAAGAAATGCAAAGCTGGGCGGCTTGGCAACAACGTTGGCATAAATTGCTCAAGCTACAGGGGGACTCTGACGCTGTCGTCAGTGCGCGTATGAGACAACATAATCCAGCAGTTATTCCACGCAATCATTGGGTTGAGGCGGCCATAAAGCAGACTGTAGCTAGCGGGGACCTTACTATTTTCAATGAGCTTACTCAGGTTCTTCGCACGCCTTATGACGTCGTTCCGCTGGAATTGTCGCGCTATGCGGAGCCAGCAGCTCCCGAGAAACGCGTGACGCGTACCTTTTGCGGAACCTAGTTCACACCAACGCGAGAGAGATACTTTTGAAATAAGTTTGACTTCGCTGCGAATGAGCGTACAGTGGGCGGCGTTGGTTAAGAAACAGCAAGTTAAATCTCCTCTACGTCGCATTACTAGCAGTAAATCTTCGTCCTGTAGCTTTAAATTTCCATTTTTTTACCCGCATGATCCCGTTCACAGCATTGGCTATGGCGGAAAATTTTTCAAAGAATACAGGATATTATTATGTCTACTACAGTAACTGGCGTTGTAAAGTGGTTTAACGAAGCAAAAGGTTTTGGTTTTATCGAGCAACAAGGTGGCGCAGACGTATTTGCTCACTTTAGCGCGATTGCTAGCAGCGGGTTCAAAACCTTAGCTGAAGGTCAACGCGTATCGTTCTCAATCACTCAAGGCCCTAAAGGCCCACAAGCTGAGAACATCGTCGCTCTGTAATTCGCGCTCTCTTCGGAGAAACCAAACGAATTCAAAACGATGAAAAAGGCCGTGCATTGCACGGCCTTTTTTTATGCTTTTGCTGTAGTTACCGCAGCTCGGCTCACAGCTGTGACTCGCGACCAATCTTTCTGTTGAATTGCGTCTTTGGGTAAGATCCAAGAACCACCCACACAACGAACATTAGATAACTTCAGGTAGTCCATAAAGTTATCTTGATGAATGCCACCTGTCGGACAAAACTGAATATCAGGGAACGGACCGGCTATCGATTTCAGCATAGCAGTACCACCTGCCGCCTCCGCAGGAAAAAACTTCAACGCTTGATAACCCATTGAACGCGCTAACATCAACTCTGATATGGTCGCAATGCCTGGAATCAGGGGAATGTCACCTTGCGCACCAGCACGCAGGAGATCTGCGGTGATGCCTGGACTAATCGCGAACTTTGCTCCGGCCGCGGTAACCGCTGCCAGCTCATCTGGATTTGTTACGGTTCCAGCACCAACAACCGCTTGCGGTAATGCTTCGCTCAATAACCGAATCGCCTCAAGTGCAACTGGTGTGCGCAAGGTTACCTCGAGAACTCGAATATCCGCAGCCAGTAACGCATTAGCCAGCGGTAGCGCATCCGCCAAATCATCAATCACAATTACGGGTACAACAGGACCTAATGCAAATATAGATTCAGATGTCCGTTGCCACTGTGGAAAACTCATCGCCGACTCTACCTTATTCTGAATGTTGGAGGGTTTGCTTCAAATATTGCGCGACACCACGCAAACCAGCGTGTTCGGCAGTAATCACAAAGCAAGGAATGGCCTCTGCCACTTGGCAAAACCGACCTTTATGCTCAAAGCGTGCACGGAAATTGGACGTTGCCATTAAATTCAATAGTTTCGGTACGACACCGCCGGCAATATAAACACCACCATAGGTATTCAGGTTCAATGCCAAATTCCCGGCAAAACTACCCAAACTCGCAAAAAATTGATTCACGGTTTCCAAAGCAAGGGTATCGATACCACTCAGCGCTCGCTGTCCAATTTTTGCAGCATTTAACGGTACAACGTTGCGGCCGTGATAGTCAGCTAACGCCAAGTACACGGTTTCGAGTCCCGGACCCGACAGCACACGCTCCGCAGAAACGCGACCAAATCGGTTGTGAATGAACCGATGAATGATCCACTCTTTCTCGTTTGTCGGGGCCCAATCAACATGGCCGCCTTCGCCAGGCAGTGGCATGACTCGACCATCTGGCATCGTAATCAGATGCCCAACCCCCAAGCCTGTGCCTGCGCCCAACACAGCTTTCGGCGCCTTGGGCTTGATTTTGCCCCCACCAATTTGTTTCAACTCACTGGGCTTCAACGTCACGATACTCATGGCAGCCGCCGCGAAATCATTGAGTACAATAAAGGTTTTCAAACTCATACTCTTGCGCACGCCACGAATAGAGAATTGCCAATGGTGATTGGTCATATTGATTTCATCAGACTCCACCGGACAGGCAATCGCAATTGCAACATGTTCCAACGCGACATCTTGCGCCGAACTGTAGGCGCTCATCACATCTGTTAGCGTCGGATAATCAGCACATTGAAAAACCTGAATACGATCCAGCTCAAAGGTTTCCAGATGAATGCGACAAAATCTCGCGTTAGTGCCACCAATATCTGCGACTACCGCATAGGCATCGCTTTTCAGTTGTTTGGTATCTGTTGTGACCATAATTTTTATTCTTATGTGATGTAGTTTTAGGACGAGTGGTCGGGAAACGGAACGGGCTCAAATAGGGCTGAAGCGCCCTGCTCTGCACCACTAAATTGCTGGCGGAAACCACCAAATAACTCTCTTCCCATACCAAAGTGACTCTCCGTTAAATCAATTTTGGTCACTTCGCGCTGTACTAAGACGGACTCATCCACCAGTAGTTCTAAGGTTCCACTATCCGCATCAACACTAATCAAGTCACCCTCTTCGATTTTAGCAATCAAGCCACCGTCGACGGCTTCGGGAGTGACATGTATGGCCGCTGGCACTTTACCCGATGCTCCTGACATTCGACCATCGGTCACTAGCGCCACTTTATAGCCACGCTGTTGCAAGACACCTAGTGGTGGTGTGAGTTTGTGCAGTTCTGGCATACCAATCGCTTTCGGACCTTGAAACCGCACCACAACCACACAATCTCGATCTAATTGACCGGCCTTAAATGCTGCATCCAGTTCGTGTTGACTCGAGAAGACAACAGCTGGAGCTGTTACGGTTCCTGTGCCCTCTGGCAATGCTGAGGTTTTTAAAATCGCCCGACCTAAATTTCCACGCAGCAAACAGAGACCACCGTGCGAACTGAATGGTCGTTCGAAGCCTCTCAAAACATCTTCATCGAGTGAAGCCGTGGGACCTTCCACCCAAGTCACTTTCCCATCTTGTAGCTCGGGTTTCTGCGTGTAGCGACGCAAGCCTGAGCCTGCAACCGTCTCGACATCTTCATGGAGTAAGCCAGCATCAAGCAAAGTCCGAATCAAGAAGGCCATTCCTCCAGCCCGTTGAAAGTGATTGATGTCAGCCTCGCCATTCGGATAAATCCTTGTCAATAATGGTGTTGCGTCTGACAACTCGGCGAAATCCGTCCAATCAATCAGGTAACCTGCTGCACGAGCCATCGCGACTAAGTGCATGGTGTGATTGGTAGAGCCACCGGTAGCGAGCAAGCCAACAATACCATTAACAATACTCTTGGCGTTGACGATGTGACCGATTGGACGGTAATCCGTGCCCAGATCGGTGATTCGAGTGACCTGTTGCGCAGCAACACGCGTCAGTTCGTCCCGCAAACCAGCACCCGGATTGACAAAAGATGATCCCGGTAGTTGCAGACCCATGATCTCAATGACTAACTGATTTGAGTTCGCGGTACCATAAAACGTGCAGGTACCTGGACTGTGGTAGGAAGCAGCTTCGGCCTCAAGTAACTCTTCTTTACTGACCTTGCCTTCGGCATACCATTCGCGGACACGCGCTTTTTCTTTATTCGTAATGCCAGAAGGCATTGGACCTGCAGGAACAAAAATAAACGGCAAATGACCAAAACTTAAGGCCCCGATCATTAAGCCCGGTACAATTTTATCGCAAATGCCGAGTAATAAACCGCCATCAAACATATTGTGAGAGAGGCTCACCGCGGTCGCCATAGCAATCACATCACGGCTGATCAGGCTTAGCTCCATTCCCGGTTGGCCTTGGGTAACGCCGTCACACATAGCAGGGACGCCGCCGGCAACCTGAGCCACACTGCCTACTGCGCGCACCGCTGTTTTAATCTGCTCAGGATAAGCATGGTAAGGCTGATGTGCAGACAGCATGTCGTTGTACGCCGTCACAATACCGATATTAGCTTTCGTTAAGCTTCGTAACTCACCTTTATCGCCTTGGTCACAGGCTGCAAAACCATGGGCTAAGTTGCCGCACGATAGCGCGCCACGATGTGGCCCCTGCTGGCGAGCTTGCTCCATACGCTGTAAATAGTCTTGGCGTAACTTCGTGCTACGGGCTTCAATACGTTGCGTGACCCGCTCAATTACCGGATGCATGATTAAACTCCTATCCTGCCAACAACACCGATACAGGAACTTGTGTTTGGTGCAACACAGCTCGAACCGGCATAGCATGGTGATTCGTGTCTTTGAGCGCGCGCGCAAGCACGTCGGCTTTTGCCGCACCACTCAAATGAAAATAAATTTGGCGACTGTCTAACAAACGCCGCAAGCTCATTGAAATGCGCTGATGGGGTGCTGTGGTCGGTCGCACAACCAGTGCTGCAGCGGCAGTTGTTAAGCCTTGCTCAAGTTCAGCACTGCACGGGAACAATGACGCCGTATGACCATCTTCACCCATACCCAAAATAACCACATCAAATGTTGGTAGTTGGGCTAATTTCGATTCAGCCGCGCTCGCCGACGCTACTGGAGCTACTGTTGGCTCCAGCAAGCTCACGAATGTCGCCGCTGCGGCACGATTTTGTAATAAATGCTGCTTTACCAAACATTCGTTGCTCGCGGCATCGTCCGCTGCAACCCAACGTTCATCCGCTAAAGTGATCGTGACCCGCGCCCAATCGAGCGGCTGGTGCGATAATTCGGAAAATAATTTGATTGGTGTTCGTCCGCCCGACACAACCAAATAAGCCTTGCCACGCGCAGCGATAGCTTGACTCAGTTGTTTGCAGAGACGCTCAATAAACCGTTGTACAAGTTCAGCATCGGTATCAAAACGGAGTAATTCGACGGGTGCAATGCTCATGATTCATCGTCCCACTGTCGACCGTCGTGGGCCATGAGACTGACCGATGCGACCGGTCCCCAAGTGCCAGCTTGATAACTCTTCGGTGATTCAGCGGTATCACTCCATGCCGCCAAAATACCATCAATATAGCGCCATGCATGTTCTACTTCTTCACGGTGCACAAACAGATACTGATTCCCTTCAATGGCCTCCAGCAACAAGCGCTCGTAGGCATCAGCAATGCGTTTATTCTCAAATGTTTCGTAAAAACTTAAATCGAGTGTCGTGGGCTTAAGTTGCATTTGCTTACCCAAGCCTGGCACTTTATTCATCATTTGTATTTCGACACCCTCATCGGGCTGTAAACGAATAATGAGTTTGTTGGGCGGTAGCTGACTCAGCGTTTCGTGGAAAATATTGTGTGGCTGCGGCTTAAACGAGATCACCACTTCGGTGCGTTTCTGCGGCATACGTTTGCCCGTACGAATATAAAACGGGACACCCGACCAACGCCAACTATCGATATGTACCTTCAGCGCGACAAACGTCTCCGTAATACTTTTGCTCTTAGCTCCGTCTTCTTCCAAGTAGCCTGGCACTTTGGAATCGCCAACAAAACCGGCCGTATATTGACCACGTACAGTATCATCGCGAACATTTTGCGAGGTGATCGGCCGCAACGACTTCAATACTTTAAGTTTTTCATCTCGAATACTATCGGCATCCAATCGCGTGGGCGGCTCCATTGCTATGAGTGATAACACCTGCAACAAATGATTTTGCACCATATCGCGCAGTTGACCTGCATCATCGTAGTAGCTCCAACGCCCTTCCACGCCGACCTGCTCTGCCGCGGTAATTTGAATGTGGTCGATGGTGCTATGGTCCCAGTGTGATGAGAAGATTGAATTAGCGAATCGTAAGGCAAGTAAATTCAAGACCGTTTCTTTACCAAGATAATGGTCAATTCGGTAAATCTGCGACTCATCAAAATAGCGACCAACATGCTGATTGATCTTGCGCGATGAGACAAGGTTATGACCGAGAGGCTTCTCTAACACCACACGCGCAGGCGCAGTAGTTAAGCTGACGCTGGCAAGACCATCACAAATAATCGGAAACAAAGCGGGTGGCGTTGCAAAATAGCTAATGGGCGTGCGTTTTACTGGATCAGCGATGTCACCGAGCGCGCTGTAAGCTTCAAGGTCGGCCAAATCCACTGCACAGTAGACCAATTTGGCACTGAAGCGTTGCCAAACCTCTTCATCAATAGATTCTTTTGTCACAAACTGTTGTAAACTTTCACGGACTCGTGCGCGGTAATCGTCGGTCGACATCGCGTCGCGGGCTACACCGATAACGCGCGAATCCTGATGTAACAACTCTGCCTTTTCCAACTGATAGAGAGCTGGAAGTAGCTTTCGCCGGGCCAAGTCACCCAAGGTGCCGAACAAAATGAGATCGCAACAAGTAGCCGCTGTGGTCATGGTTTGCCTCATGATTATGTAATTTTACAACAAATCGGTTAAGATGCTATCAGTGAAATCGATTCAAATCCAATAAATGTAATTAAATTACAAAAATACGCTGGATAGACGTTATGAACATACTTGAAAAGCTGCATCACGAAGTGTCCCATTTGAGTAAATCGGAGCGCAAGGTTGCCGAAGTGATTCTTGCTGACCCCCGTGCGGCTATCCATAAGAGCATAGCGGTTTTGGCGAAGCTTGCCGATGTCAGTGAGCCCACTGTGAACCGATTCTGTCGACGCCTCGACACCAAGGGGTATCCAGATTTTAAACTACTGTTAGCGCAGAGCCTGGCAAAAGGAACTCCTTTCGTAAACCGACATGTCGAACAAACGGATTCTATCGACGACTATACTGCAAAGATATTTGAGTCGACCATGGCGGCACTGAATGTTACCCGCAAAAACATTGATGTGCGCGCACTCGACGCCGCAATAGAAGCACTGAGTCAGGCTTCAAAAATATCGTTCTTCGGTTTCGGCGCATCTGCATCGGTTGCTCATGATGCTCAGAATAAATTTCTTCGGTTCGATACCCCGGTTTATTTTTCCGACGATATTCTGATGCAACGTATGGTCGTTACCAATGCACGCCCAAGTGAAGTCATCGTCTGTATCAGTCATACCGGCCGTACCAAAGCGATTGTCGAAATTGCCGGGATTGCCCGCCAAACCAAAGCAACGGTTATCGGCATAACTGCAGCCGATAGTCCGCTGGCGCACGAATGCTCAATCGTCCTTTCGACGCAAGTGCCTGAAGATACTGATGTCTATATGCCAATGGCATCTCGAATCGCGCACCTTATGTTGATTGATGTGCTGATTACCGGGTATACCCTACGTCGAGGCCCCGACTTCCGTGACAACTTACGGCTCATCAAAGAAAGCCTGCGCGATTCGCGTTTTATGAAGCCTGAATCTTAACGCGACTTTATTCACCAAAATGTAATTATTTTACATTTTTGGTCCAAATCACTTGATCAATTCGTATCATGATGTAATTTTATTACATAATCATGATAAGCACACGACTCTGCGTTGTGCGAATGGGATACAAGTGAGGTAAGAATATGACTATTCGAGTAGCGATAAATGGTTTCGGACGTATAGGTAAAAATATCGTTCGCGCGTGGCAAGAGCGTGACTTAGATGAGCAGATCGAGATTGTCGCGATTAATGATCTAGGCGATCCAGCAGTACACGCGCACCTTCTCAAATTTGATACCGTGCATGGTATTATGCCAGCCGAAGTTTCACAGCACGGAAACACCCTGCAGGTGAACGGGCATCCGATCAAAATGTGTAGTGTACGTGACCCTGAGCTATTGCCCTGGGGCGCACTGGATGTTGACGTCGTCTTTGAATGTACAGGTCTATTCACGGAACGCGAGAAAGCTAGTGCACATTTGCGCGCAGGCGCAAAACGTGTGTTGATTTCAGCCCCAGCTAAAGGCGCTGATGCAACCATCGTGTATGGGGTCAATCACCGCTTATTTGATGCGGATATGAGAATTGTCTCCAATGCATCTTGCACAACCAACTGTCTTGCTCCTATCGCTCAACCCCTGCAGCAGCAGTTGGGTATTGAGTCAGGACTGATGACGACCATTCATGCCTACACCAACGATCAGAATCTGACCGATGCGTATCACAGTGATATGCAACGCGCTCGTGCTGCAGCATCCTCATTAATTCCGTCGAAAACAGGAGCAGCCGCTGCGGTGGGCTTGGTCATTCCAGAGTTGCAAGGACGTTTCGACGGATTAGCTGTACGAGTACCCACGCAAAATGTATCTCTGGTTGATTTGTCGTTTATTGCAGCGCGCGAGACGTCAGTTGCAGAAGTGAATGAAATTATTCGCAATGCCGCGCAGCAAGCCCCCCTGAGCCAAGTATTAACAGTCAATGACTTACCCTTGGTATCCATTGACTTTAACCACAATTCGAGTTCATCCGTCTTCGATGCCAAACAAACTCGAGTTAACGGCCGATTAGTTAAAGTCATGGCATGGTACGACAACGAATGGGGCTTTAGTCAACGAATGCTCGATAATACTTTGGCTTGGATGAATGTTGTACAAAACCAACAAAATCAAGAGCCTAGCGTCCAAATACTTGACGAAAAGCGCGCGATGGCGCTCACTGTTTAAGGAGTTTTTCAACTGAGATGATTGACGCTCAGAAATTCTTGTTCTATGGTATGAAAGCGCTTACATTTACACAGTGGCTCGGTATGCGCGCAGACAACCAGAGTTAAAACCAAAGAACAACAAGAGAATTACGCGAGTAATCAATCAGGAACTCAGCTATGCACAACAACAACATAAAAAGAAGCCGCATTTCGGCTCTCTTTATCACGCTAGGACTGGCCGGTTTCGGTTTATCAGCCTGCGGTGGTGGCGACGTGAAGACTAATTCTGACTTCACTACTGTAGACCCCACCGAACCGGTCAGTGACTGGCAACTGGTTTGGAGTGACGAATTCGACGGTAGTACCATCGACACCCGCAAATGGAACTTCGAAGTGAACTGCCAAGGTGGTGGTAACCAAGAGAAACAGTGTTACACCGACAGTTCTGAAAATGCTTATGTTTCCGATGATACGTTAAAGATTGTAGCCCTCCCTGCCGCTGAAGGCGCTGAACAGCCTTACACCTCAGCACGCTTAAACAGTAAAATGAAAGGTGACTTCACCTATGGCCGTATCGAAGTACGCGCCAAAATGCCCTCAGGACAAGGAACTTGGCCTGCCGTGTGGATGATGCCAACTGACGAAGTTTATGGTGGCTGGCCAAAATCGGGCGAAATCGACATCGTCGAGGCGGTCAACTTAAAAACTGAAGACGCTGAAGGTAACGTTGAGAATCGTGTTTACGGTACTTTGCACTACGGTCGCGATGCACCAAATAATTCTAGTTCAGGCAAAGCCTATGCCCTACCTGACGGCGTAAATCCTGCTGATGATTTTCACACGTACGCAATCGAGTGGCAGGAAGGTGAATTCCGTTGGTATGTTGATGATTATCTTTACGCTACACAGATGCAATCTCAAGTTCGCTTTAATAGTCGTGGCGAGCCTGTTGGCTTGCGTCACCGTGGTTGGTTTGCAGAGTTCTTTAACCAAGCCACTGGGGAACTTGAAGTCAACTATTCGCCAGCTCCATTTGACGAGCGATTCCATCTGATTATGAATCTCGCCATTGGCGGTACCTGGCCTGAAAACGTGAATAACCTAGGAATCGATTCAGAAGCATTGGCAAACGGCCAAACATTTGAAATCGACTACATCCGCGTCTACGAATGTGCACAGAATCCAAACACGGGTCGCGGTTGTGAAACCATTCGTGCAGGCTACAAAGATGAAAATACTCTCGTCGAAGGCGAAGCACCCATTCCTTCTCCTCCATCGGATGGCGTTGCGCGTAATCTGACAATTTTCGATGGCACCCCAAATCCAAACTGGCCTGCATGGGATTGTTGCGCAGGATCAACCCCCGAATTGGTTGAAGATCCTGATCGCGGCAATGCCTATAAATTCGTGATTGGACCACAACCAACGGTGATGGGTTTTGTCTCGCGAGCTGCCTTTATTACAGACCCGAATGGCGTGCCCTCGCCGTTCGATGCGTCACCGATCATCGAAAATGGTGCCGTTAGCTTTGATATGAAGGTGCTTTCACCACCCAGTAATCCTGATTCGACTTGGCTCTTTAAAGTAGAAAGTAATGAGGCTTCAACTTTTGCCGAATTACCACTGTCGGCTAGCGTTGAAGGCGTTTCTCCGACGGTCGGTGAATGGCAAACCTTTACGTTCCCACTACAAATGCTCGCTGACGCGGGCCTCGATGTATCGGGTATTGATGTCGTTATGGTGTTCCCAGCATGGGATACCGGTAACGGCGCGGAATATCTTTTAACAAACGTCGAGATTGCTGCTCCTGAAGGTGCTTCACCTGAACTCGTATTGTTTGGTGATGAGCAGAATCCAGATTGGCCGATGTGGGATTGCTGTGGTGGCACCACTCCCGTTGAAGTCCAAGACGAAGAACGTGGCAACGTCGCTGAGTTTAGTATCGGTGCTACCCCAACGGTGATGGGCTTTAAACCGCCTGATGGCAGTGGTATCCAATTCGATGCTTCAGCTTTGTTGATTGAAGGTGTCGTTCAATTTGATATGAAAGTTGTCAATGCTCCAGCAAACCCTGATTCCGTTTGGAAATTCAAAATTGAATCCGATGGTGCATCGACTGCGGTTGAAGTTGATCTGACCACAGGTAGTGGTGGCGTAGCCCCCGTTACCGGCGAGTGGGCAACCTATACATTCCCGTTACAGACATTATCTGATCTGGGGCTGGATGTTTCTGCCATTGATGTGGTGATGATCTTCCCTGCTTGGGACACTGGCAATGGCGCAGTCTACCGAATCGACGAAGCACGCATC
>DASSWH010000285.1:0-10349 GCA_035705175.1 Pseudidiomarina sp. | reverse complement strand
CCATGCGCGTACATGGGGTTGCTCAAGGTGACCGTGTTGCTGCCATGATGCCGAATAGCATTGAAACTATTGTAGCGATGCTTGCAACCACCAGTATCGGCGCTATTTGGTCCTCATGCTCACCGGACTTCGGGGTCCAAGGCGTCCTCGACCGCTTTGGTCAAATCGAGCCAAAGTTATTCATCACCGTCGATGGCTACTTTTATAATGGTAAAAAATTATCCATAGCCGACAAAGTAGAGGCCATTCGCGCTGAACTGCCATCAGTCACGCAAACCATTCGCATCGACTTTGCGCACTTAGACTTGCCAGTAGCAACAGGAATGAGCCGTTGGCAAGACTTTCTCGATACCACCGCAACCAGCATTGAATTCACCCCGATGGGCTTCAATGATCCGCTTTATATCATGTTCAGCTCAGGCACCACTGGAGTGCCTAAGTGTATTGTTCATGGTATCGGCGGCACGCTCTTGCAACATCTCAAAGAGCACGGTCTGCACACGGATTTGAGCCGTGACGATGTATTTTTTTACTTCACCACTTGTGGCTGGATGATGTGGAACTGGTTGGCAACCGGACTGGCCTCCGGTGCCACCTTATTGTTATTTGACGGTTCTCCTTTCTACCCGCAACCGAACGTGCTTTGGAACATTGCCGAAGAGGAAAACATCACGATTTTTGGAACCAGTGCGAAGTACTTATCCGCGTTGGAAAAAGCGCAATATCGCCCGCGTGAAGAGCACTCGCTGACCGCATTGCGGTCAATTCTTACTACCGGGTCGGTGCTGACCCCTGAAAGTTTTGACTTCGTCTATCGTGACATTAAAACAAATATATGTTTGTCGTCGATTTCTGGTGGCACCGATATTGTTTCCTGCTTCGCTTTAGGTTGCCCAATATTGCCCGTGTATCGAGGTGAATTGCAGTGCGTAGGCTTGGGGCTCGATGTCCAAGTATTTAATGATGCAGGCCAATCGGTTACGAACGAGAAAGGTGAACTGGTATGTCGCAATAGCTTTCCAAGTATGCCAATCGGATTTTGGCAAGATAGTGACGGTAGTCGCTACTTCAATGCCTACTTCGCTCGTTTCGAATCAACCTGGGCCCACGGCGATTATGCAGAATTAACCGAGCACGGCGGTGTCATCATCTATGGTCGTTCCGATGCGGTTTTAAATCCGGGCGGCGTGCGTATTGGTACTGCCGAAATTTATCGGCAAGTCGAGAAGATTGAAGCTGTACTTGAGAGTATCGCTGTTGGTCAACGTTGGCAGGACGACGAGCGCGTGGTTTTATTTGTTCGTCTGCGTGACGGTATCCAGCTTGATGACGAACTGCGCCAAACGATCAAAGCAATCATTCGCCAAAATGCAACACCACGACATGTACCCGCGATCATTGCCCAAGTTGACGATATACCTCGCACCATTAGCGGTAAAATAGTGGAGCTTGCAGTGCGACAGGTGATTCACGGCGAAACGGTCAAAAATACCGATGCCTTGGCAAATCCACAAGCGCTCGAACAATTTCAGAACCGTGCTGAGTTAGCTGAGTAATCGTCCATGCTGATCATCTGGCGCCGCCTTAGAGGTTACCTCATCGTTCTTTTAATCGGCGGTTTGCTGACCTATGTCAGTCACGATTTTTTCGCGAACACTGAGCGCGAGGTTATTCTTGCCAAACAGTCTGAGCAATTGCGTGAAATTGAATATACGGTCAGTCGAGAACTTCTCCAGACGATCTACATTAGCGAATGGCTCGCGCAAGAAGTGACTCGTTCTCCGACGCCTATTTTGCAACGCCTACGCGGAACAGACGTTCTAATTCGTCGTTACTTCCCAAGTATTGATAGTGTGTATTTTGTCGAAACCGGAATTCGCCAAGATCCTCGTTTGTATCAAGTAGCCGATGATGTGATCATCAGTTCTTCCAATGATCCCATCTATGATGCAATTTTCAAGGCGGTGACCCAAACGCGAATGGCACTCGCCGCGCCCAGTGATGCACGCATCATTGCCAGTGACTTTGAACAACTCTTTATCGCCGTTCGCATTGAGCGCACTCTGGAATCGGGGATTCTGCTCCTCCGCTTTAACTTGCGCGATTTTATGCGTGATGTCATGAACATAGTTCTGGAAGAAGGGTATCAATTTCAATTGTGGAATCAGACCGAAGTTATCTTTAATTTTTCGGGCGATTCAAGCACGCGCAATGATTGGACTGTCTATAGTCGCTTGCGAATAGACGATACCAGCTTTCGCAGTGAGTTGTGGCCAACTCGTGAGCGGTTAACGGCCAGTCTATCTTCGACACCACAACTGACTGTAGCAATCGGTAGCGCATTGACATTGTTGGGACTATTTATCCTCGCCCTCGCACGGTTAGTCCAACGCCGTGGACAAATGCTTCGTGATGCGCTCGCGAAAGCCCATGAAAAATTGCACCGGCAACAAAACTTAGATCAACAAGTCCGTTTTCTGCGTGAACACGACGAACTAACCGAATTACCAAATCGCCAAGCGCTGATGAACTACCTGCGTGGCGAAATCAATGCTATTGAGCAACGGAAAGGGCAGTTACTCGTCGCCCACATGAATTTGGATGCTTTCCGCAAATTGAATGAAGCTTTAGGCCACTCGATGGGCGATGAGGTGTTACGACGCATTGCACATCGTCTGCGAAAGTTTTGTCCCGATCGTGGTTTTGTTGCGCGTATGAGTGGTGACGAGTTTGTCTTAATTTTACCAGATATCTACACGGACGAGCATGCGCTTGAATCCGCCCATCAAATTCAAGCACTTATTGCACCGCAATTCTATATTGAGAAACACGAAGTCTACTGCTCTTGTGCTATTGGACTGGCCTTCGCTAATGACGCTGATTATCAGCCGACACGACTCTTGCAACAAGCCGAGATGGCTCTCAACGATGCTCGTCGTCAGGGTTATAATGGCGTATCCATTTATACGCGCAGACAGCAAGATGAACTCGTTCAACGACGACTGTTGCTCAGTCAGCTATACCATGCGATTGAACACGAGCAAGTCGAAGTTCACTACCAACCTGTATTCGATTTAAAGAATCAAAAAATATGCCGTGTCGAAGCGCTCATTCGCTGGCGACAAAACCCGAATCGCCTCCTCCAACCGGAGGAATTTTTACCAATTATTGAGGATACTGGGCTGATTGTTCCAGTAACCCAACGTTGCATTCGACAAGTTGCAGATGATATTTCGGCCATGCGTAAGGCGGGTCACGTTGATTTAGTAGTACATTTGAACTTTTCTGCCAAGCAACTTGGCATGACCTCTCTGGCCAGTGAACTCAGCGAACTACTAACTCGAACACAGTTACCGCCGCAGCAGCTCGCAGTGGAATTACGCGACTATGTATTTGTCAACGGGGTGCAACAACAGCCGCAGAATATCTCGGCACTGTTACACTTAGGTATTCAAATTTTCATTGATACGGTCGGCATCCACCATGAGACAACTTATGCGTTACGGCATATGGCGCCTCATGGAATGAAGATCAATCGGTCGTTGATTAGTCAAATCCCGGTCGATACAGTAAACAGTAAAATAACGAACACGATTCTCGAGCTTGCTGAACAACAAGATCTGCAAGTGATTGCTGTTGGTGTAGAAAACCAGCAACAAATCGATTATCTACTGCAGCGGAACTGCTTTCTTGCGCAGGGACATTTCCTCTGCCGACCGCTGCCCCACGCTCAGCTGGTACAATTGCTGGCATCCGACAAACAAGCATTTGTAGTAGGAGAAGATTATGCAGAATGAAGCCATCGAACGTGAAAGTATGGAATGTGATGTGGTGATTGTTGGTGCCGGTCCTGCCGGTTTAGCGAGTGCCATCAAATTGGCGCAATTAGCACAAGAGCAGGAACAAGAATTGATGATCTGTGTGGTCGAAAAAGGCTCTGAAGTCGGCGCGCATATCCTTTCGGGTGCAGTCTTTGAACCACGTGCGCTCAATGAGTTGTTGCCAAACTGGAAAGAGCAAGGCGCACCGCTCAACACACCCGTAACCGGAGACGACATTCTGCTGTTAAAAGACCAGCAGAAGTCTACTAAACTGCCAGGCTTTATGGTGCCGAAAACCTTTCATAACGACGGTAACTACATCGCAAGCATGGGGAATCTCTGTCGTTGGCTTGCTGAACAAGCGCAAGCATTAGGGGTAGAAATTTTCCCGGGATTCCCAGCGGCCGATATTATTGTCGAAGATGGCCGCGTCGCTGGTATTGTTACCGGTGATATGGGTCTGGATCGGGACGGCCAACAGAAACCTAGTTTCGAGCCAGGTATGGAACTTCGTGCACGTTATACAATCTTCGCTGAGGGCTGTCGCGGGCATCTCGGTAAACGTCTGCAGGAGCAATTTAAACTTGCTGACAATGTTTCACCGCAACATTACGCCATTGGTTTCAAAGAAATCTGGGATATCCCAGCGGAACAACATAAACCCGGTTTAGTTGTACATACGGCCGGTTGGCCCTTGGCCGAAAACGGTACCGGCGGTGGCTACTTGTATCATGCAGAAGACGGTCAGGTCTATGTTGGGCTGATCGTTGACTTGAACTATACCAACCCTCACCTCAACCCGTTTGCCGAATTCCAACGATTCAAAACGCATGCAGAAATCGCCAAAACTTTAGCCAATGGTAAACGTGTCACTTATGGCGCGCGCGCGATTACCAAAGGTGGCTTACATTCATTACCCAAAATGAATTTCCCTGGTGGTCTGCTGGTTGGTTGTAATGCCGGAACATTGAATTTTGCAAAAATTAAAGGCAACCATACCGCGATGAAATCCGGCATGCTCGCGGCAGAAACTATTTTTGCGGCGTTACAATCGGATGCACCAGCCGCAGACCTCACCGATTATCAAGACCGGTTCAAAGCATCTTGGTTGTATGATGAGCTCTATCGCTCGCGTAATTTTGGGCCGGCGATTCATAAGTTTGGTACCTGGTTGGGGGGCGCCTACAACACGTTGGACCAAAATTGGTTTGACGGCAAACTACCATTCACTATCAAAGACAACCGTCCAGATTACGCGGGTATGAAAACGGCAGAGCAGGCAGCAACGATTGACTACGCAAAACCAGATAATAAATTAACATTCGATCGACTTTCTTCTGTTTATTTATCGAATACCAACCACGAAGAAGAACAACCATGTCACTTACAACTCACCGACGCGGCTGTTCCGTTAACTGTCAACTTACCTACGTTTGCCGAACCCGCCCAACGCTACTGCCCTGCAGGCGTCTATGAAGTGGTTGAGGAAAATGGTGAAGCAGTATTTAAAATTAATGCCCAGAATTGTATTCATTGTAAAACTTGCGATATTAAAGACCCATCGCAAAATATAACTTGGGTGACTCCTGAAGGTGGCGGTGGACCAAATTATCCAAACATGTAATTTTGATTTTAATTGCGTTGATGAACTTGTAAGATATAACGGACAAATAAATAAGATTGTCGTCTAGGTTATTTAATTGTTTAATAGTTACAAGTTTTAAACATGAATTAATTAAAATTGGATAAAAAAGCAATGAGTGAATTTACAAGTATTTTAACCCATGGACGACGCTTAAAAGCAGCGGTAAAGGAACTATCTATCTCTGAACTTGAAGAAGTACAGGAAAAACTGGCAAAAGTCATTGCTGATCGCGCCGAGGAAGAAGCGCAGTTGCTCCAGCAAGAAGCTGAAAAGCGTCGAAAAATTGAAGAGTTACGTAAAGCTATGGATGCTGCCGGTATCGACCCAAGTGAATTATTAGGCGATACCAGCGCTGCACCAAAGACACGTCGGAAACGCGCACCTAAACCGCCAAAGTATGCAATCCAAGATATCTCAGGTGAGCGTATTACATGGACGGGTCAAGGCCGCATGCCAAACGCTTTAAAGAATGCGCTTGAGCGTGGTGAGAAAATTGAAAAGTACTTAATTAAATAAATTTTTTAATTTTAAGTAAATAAAAGCAGCGAATTTAATATTTTCGCTGCTTTTTTATTTTCACTATTAACTGTTTCCTGTTAATTATTTACATCTATTGTTACTTCACCCACGCCCACATCAATATTAATCCGTGCTACGCCTGAACCTGTGGCTTTCGTTGATGAGGTCACTAAAAAGCGATCGGTCGACGTGTTGACATCACCACGTACAGAACTGTCACCAACGCCAACATCCACTTTCACGGTTCCAACCGCACCGTTTACAGTCAAATCCACATCACCGACCCCTAAATCCAGATTGAAATCAGCGGCAGCAAATTCACCAATCACCTCGCCAACGCCCAAATCGGCATCAACTTCTGCAATTGTCGGCATGGTAATCACCCAATCTAGTTGGATATCATCTTGTTCTGGAACCTCCAAGTGCAAACGGTCACCAGATTGTGTCGCTACTAATTCAGCTTTTGACAGATCGCCATTGTTCCAGCGATCGTCCTCATCAACGGTAGCCGTTACTTGTACATCAATAGTGTCTTCATTGTGATATTTGAATTCGATTGTACCTACACCCGATTCGAGTTTAAGCTGCGTTGTGGCTGAGACGTCGTAACTGCCTGACATTTGCTTTTCACGTTCACTTGCAATCGCACTCGGCAAGCTCGCTAGCGTAATGCTTGAAATTAAAGTAAATGCAAATCCCCACACGATTTGTTGCTTATTCATGGTGTTCTCCATTGTGCCATGGTTATGATTTACCTAGTTAAAGCAATTACGATGCCAACTCTTCTTTAATCATTTAAAACAATAACTTACAAAACTTTAATGTAGGATGCATCAAAATCCTATTGCGCAGTCTTCGAAGAGTATTAGCGATTTTCGCTAATTTGTGGTGAAATTTTGCGATGCTTATTCAATGAGAGTTCCAGTGCACCCAATTCAATCTCATACCATAGAGCCTATCGGCTATATCGAATCCCCTTACCCACAAAAGTTTGCGATACCTCGGCAGCCAGGCTTGGTGACGGCAGGAATTGCGTCGATTCGATTGGAAGGGTCCTACGCGAATCCAGATTGTGTTCGCGGTTTAGACACGTTTTCGCATATTTGGGTGCTGTTTTTGTTTTCAGAAACGTTGCTGCATGGATGGAAGCCTCTTGTCCGCCCACCGCGACTAGGCGGCAATATTCGTAAAGGAGTCTTTGCCTCACGAGCTACTTATCGCCCCAATGGCATTGGCATGTCTGTGGTGCCGTTACAAGGCATCCGTCATACGCAAGAGGCTACTTTTATCGATGTCCGTGGCGCCGATTGGGTTCACGGAACACCCGTAATCGATATTAAGCCCTATTTACCCTATGCCGAGGCAATACCACAAGCTCAAGGAGGCTACGCAGATAGTCGACCGGTTGCTGCACTAACTACGCAGTTTACCGCTCATGCTCAGACGCAATTACTGGCTTTGAGCGCCGAGTATCCGCATTTGATTGAATTTATCGAGCAGGTCCTTGCACAAGACCCGCGACCCGCCTACAAAAAGCGGGAACATCAAAACAAGGTGTATGGGATGACGTTGTATGATGTGAATATTCAGTGGCGTGTGGAAAATGATCAAAATATCGTGCTGAGCGTCAGTAAAGACTTTTGACACCCTCACGAGACTGGTAGAATTCAAACCACTTATCTGGAATCGCTCGAAAGGATTGAAAAGGCTTATGCGCAGCAGTCAGTATTTATTGGGTACATTAAAAGAGACACCTGCCGATGCCGAAGTGATCAGTCATCAACTGATGCTTCGTGCCGGCATGATCCGTAAAGTTGCCGCAGGTTTGTATACCTGGACACCGAACGGACTTCGATCTCTGCGCAAAGTGGAACGAATCGTACGCGAAGAGATGGAAAATGCTGGAGCCCTCGAAGTACTGATGCCGATGGTTCAACCTGCTGACCTGTGGGAAGAGTCGGGTCGTTGGGAAGACTATGGTCCAGAATTGTTGCGCCTAAAAGACCGCAACGCACGCGATTTTGTGCTCGGTCCGACCCATGAGGAGGTGATTTCCGAATTGGTTCGTAAAGAGGTCAATAGCTACAAGCAATTACCACTCAATCTATTCCAGATTCAAACCAAGTTTCGAGATGAAATCCGTCCTCGTTTCGGCGTGATGCGCTCCCGTGAATTTATCATGAAGGACGCATACTCCTTCCATCTTGATCAAGCCAGCTTGCAAGAGACTTACGAGCGTATGCATGCGGCTTATTGTAAAATCTTCACCCGGCTCGGTCTCGACTTCCGCCCTGTGATTGCAGATACCGGGTCTATTGGTGGTAGCTCATCGCATGAGTTTCATGTGCTAGCCGCTTCGGGCGAAGACGATATCGCGTTTTCAAACGAATCCGACTACGCAGCGAACGTCGAATTAGCAGAAGCCGTTGCGTCGCAGCAGCAGCGCCCTGCACCAGCAGCAGCACTCGAAAAAGTAGCGACACCCCAGTGCAAAACCATCGCCGCTTTGGTCGAACAATTCAACGTACCCATTGAACAAACCGTCAAGACTCTGATAGTCAAAGGTGCCGAAAAGGGATTGGTCGCATTGATGATTCGTGGAGACCACCAGTTAAATGAAATCAAAGCAAGCAAATTACCTGCGGTAAAAAGTCCGCTTGAGTTTGCCAGTGATGAGGATATTCGCCAAGCTATTGGCGCCGGGCCCGGTTCGCTCGGTCCGATCAACCTACCGATGCCGTTGATTATCGACCGTTCGGTTGCAGTGCTTGCTGATTTTAGTGCGGGCGCGAATGAAGATGGCTTTCATTACTTCAATATCAATTGGGAGCGCGATTGTGCGCTACCTGACGTCGCTGATTTACGGAATGTCGTAGAGGGTGACCCAAGTCCAGATGGCCGTGGAACCTTGTCAATCAAGCGTGGCATTGAAGTCGGGCATATTTTCCAACTGGGTAAAAAGTACTCGGATGCGATGAAGGTCGGTGTACTCACCGAGTCAGGTAAGCACGAAACCTTGATGATGGGTTGCTACGGTATCGGGGTGACGCGAATTGTGGCCGCGGCTATCGAGCAAAATCACGATCAGTACGGTATCACCTGGGGTGATGGTTTAGCACCATTTAGTGTCGCGATCGTTCCCATGAATATGCACAAGTCAGTGCGAGTTCAAGAAACGGCTGAGAGGCTCTATGAAGACCTTGTGAGCGCTGGTATCGACGTCCTATTTGACGATCGCAAAGAGCGTCCTGGTGTGATGTTTGCAGATATGGAGCTGATCGGTATTCCGCATCAAATCGTGATTGGTGAACGCAATCTCGATGAAGCACAAGTGGAATATAAAAACCGCCGCTCTGGCAATAAAGAATTAATGGCCATTGATGCGGTTGTTGCGCATCTTAAAGCGCTGTTAGCGCAAGCTTAACGAGGTATCTGGTAGACAAAATAGAGCTGCATCTGCAGCTCTATTTGTGTTCCTGCGTTTCTCCAACCCAATAAATCTGACAATTATTCAGCGCCAGCAAGAGGATCAACGTAGTGCAGGTGCATGTCCCATGGAAAATGAATCCAGGTTTCTTGCTCTAAATCGGCAACATAATCATCGACGAGTTCCATCCCTGCGGGCTTGGCATAGACGGTGACAAACTTTGCCCGCGGCAGCCGTTGGCGAAGAAACTTTAAGGTATTCCCGGTATCCACCAAATCGTCAACAACCAGAAATCCCTCGCCATCGGTGGTCGCCGAAACATCTTTAATTAAGCTGACATCAGCCCGTTGTGCTTGATGATCATAAGAACTCACGCAAACACTATCGACAATACGCACATTCAATTCACGAGCAAGGATGGCTGCGGGTACTAAGCCACCGCGACTGACTGCAATAATACCGCGCCACTGTTCAGCTGGCAGTTGCCGTCTGGCTAATTCTTTGGTCGCTCGGTGCAATTCCTCCCAAGATACAAAAAATTCTCGATTGGCATGCCAACTCATATCGACTCCTTGAAACTTTTCATCAGTTAAGCTCGTAGTTTACACCAAATAGGGCAAGAAAATCGCCCGTCATTTATGCTATTCTGCCGACCGCGAAATAGTTTCAATGGGAGTAGTAGTATGCCAAAAGTGATTTACATCGATGCACAGGACAACCAGTTTGAAGCCGACGTTAACGTAGGTCAAAACCTCATGGACGGTGCTGTGGATCATATGATCGATGGTATTCTCGGTGAGTGTGGTGGCGTGATGTCCTGCGCAACTTGCCATTGTTATGTTGATCCGGCATGGATCGATAAAATACCTGAACCCAGCGAACTTGAAGAAGACATGCTGGGTATGGTTATTGAACCGCAAGATAATAGCCGCCTGAG
>DASSWH010000284.1:0-7587 GCA_035705175.1 Pseudidiomarina sp. | reverse complement strand
GAGGAATAAAATCACCCGTAGTAGATAGATTATGAAACTTATTAGAACCTTGCATCACTTCGAGCATATGTTCAGCATAATTCTCCCAATCGGTCGCTAAATGAATGATCCCGCCAACTTTTAATTTCGGGCGCAATAACTCAATAAACTCAGCTTGAACCAGCCGTCTCTTGTGATGTCGTTTTTTATGCCAAGGATCGGGAAAAAATATTTGTACGATTGCCAAACTATCGTCATCTAAACAGTTTTCAATGACCTCGACCGCATCGTGCTCAATGAGGCGTAAATTCGTGAGTCCCTGAGCTTCTGCTTCATGCAAGCATGCACCGATACCGGGTCGATGTACTTCAACACCGATAAAGTTCAACTCTGGCGCTGCTGCAGCCATTTGTACCAGTGAATGCCCCATGCCAAAACCGATCTCGAAAACCGTAGGGGCTTCGCGCCCGAATACTTCAGCGAGATCATAACGCGCACCGGTATAATTCAATCCCATCTTCGACCAATTACGTTCAATGGCTGACGCTTGTCCCTTCGTCAATCTTCCTTCACGTTTTACAAAGCTGCGGATCTTCCGAATGTATTTGTCTTCGGCAACCGCACGCTTCAAATTTTCTTTCGTATCGATCATGGTTTAGATTCCACTTCAGATTGAGATTTTCGTGCGGGCTCATTATGCAAAAAGGCACGCCAAACACAAGTTTGGCGTGCCTTTATTTTACTCTAACGTGTCAGTCGTTATTCTTTTACTGGCACTTGTTTCGTTACCGACATACTCGCTTCGATACGGCGATTCATCGCACGATTTTCGCGGGTATCATTTGGAACGCGCGGCTTCGTCTCACCGTAGCCTACAGTGTTCACTCGAGTTTGCTCGATTCCAAAGTCAGTCACCAAGCTATCCCCAACTGCCTTGGCACGTTGCTCTGATAACCACTGGTTATAATCAGCTGGACCAGTGCTATCCGTATGACCTTCGATAGTCACATCAAGCTGCGGGTACTCTTTCAAGAAGTCAGCAGCAACACGAATATCACCTTTCTGATCAGCTGGAATCACCGAGGAATCAAAGGCGAAGGTCACAATCAGGTCACGACGGACCGTCTCGTTCTCGTATACCGTACAACCATTCTCATCGACTTTGTAACCAGCAGGGGTGTCGGCACATGCATCGCGGTCATTTGGCACGCCATCACCATCACTGTCACGCACAACAGGCGCTGGTGCAACAGCAGGTTCAGCCTGTGCAGGTTCAGCATTCGGATTGTAACCATTCATACCGAAGTAATAACGTAAGCCCGTCATTAGCAAGAATTCAGTTTGGTCACCTTCGTCCTGTTGCACTGCACCTTCAATAGTCAAAGCCCAATCGTTGTTGAGGAATGTTTTATGCCCCAAACCAACACGATAGAAACGATGCACTTGATCCGCGATATCCGTTGCGTTAAAGCCCACGGTTCCGTACCAGTTCTGGTCGAAATTGTACATCAGGTCAACACCGAAAATGCTGCCGTCGACCGTACCCAACGACTGAGCATCACCGCGCAAGTAATCGTAATATACGCGATAGCCCCACTCTGGAGTGAATTGCAAGCCCGCTTCAAGACCTAAAAACGCACTATCAAATCCACCAGCAAAGTTATCAACACGACCGTTATCAACAGCAAGTCGGTCAGAATCAGTTCCAAATAACCCAATTCGCGGTCCAACATAGTAGTCAAATACTAGTGTGTCGTTGTCACGTGCCATCGATGGCAGTGAAACAACTGCTGCTAGAACTGCAGCTGATACCATTGTTAATCGCTTCATGAGATGCTCCTTTTAATTCTCATCGAATCAATAATAAGATTTCCGTCAATATACACCATAATTGTAAAGATTGCTCGTTTTACTCTGTCTTTACGTTATATTTGCACATAATTTGCTAGACGTTTTTGCGTACTAACCAATTCAAACTGTTGGAATTAATTCTTTGTCACACAATTTATCAACTTTTTCACTCATCGAAAGTGTTAACAGCTGGCAGCATCAACATGGTCGCCATCATTTGCCATGGCAATTGGAAATTACACCCTACAAAGTTTTGGTCAGTGAAATCATGCTCCAACAAACACAAGTTGCGACTGTAATCCCATACTTTGAGCGATGGATGCAAAACTTTCCCACCATTGCCGATCTTGCCTGTGCGACAGAGGACCACGTTTTAAATTGTTGGCAAGGTCTTGGTTACTATAGCCGCGCCCGGAATCTGCACCGCGCAGCCGCTTATATTACCACTGAATTCAACGGAGAAATTCCTGCGGACGCTGAACAGTTACGCAAAATCCCCGGAATTGGACCTTACACCGCAGGCGCTATTTTATGCTTCGCTTTCAATCAACGCGGGGTGATAGTTGACGGAAATGTAAAACGATTGTTTGCTCGCTATTTTGGTGTTTATGGTTCCACCGCCAGCAGTGCTTTTAATAAGAAAGTTTGGGCACTTGCTGAGGATGTGACCCCCGCAACCAATAATCGCCAATTTGCGCAAGGTCTTCTCGATCTCGGAGCCACTGTCTGTAAACCTCGTCTGCCACTGTGTAAAGCTTGCCCACTGCATGTCGAATGTTATGCATGGAATAACAATGAAGTTGATAAATTACCAGAAAGACCAGCGAAGAAAGTGTTAGCGCAGCGTGAGGGACATTTCGTTTGGGATCTGAATGAAGCGGGGTTAGTGCTTGAACAACGGAACGATAATAATGTCTGGCCACGGTTGTGGGCGTTACCAGAAATCGAAACGCCAACACACCAGGCTGAGCAAGTTGGCGCGTTTCAGCATCAATTTTCGCACTATAAATTACATGCTAAAATCTGGCGTACGCCCCTAGCTGCCAGCCCAAACAAAAGAATCCGCTACACAGCAGAGCAAATGAAGTCAGTTGGACTACCCGCACCGATGCATAAATTCATAGCGGCTCTACTCGATCTGTAGCAACACCAATAATGCTGTTTGCCATAGCTGTAGGCGACAACGTAAACTAGAACCACTCATACTTATGCAGTAGCGGAGAACGATCATGAGCCGTACCATTTTCTGTCAGTACCTTCAGCGTGATGCTGAAGGCATAGATTTTCAGCTCTATCCAGGCGAGTTAGGAGAAAAAATCTTTAATCATATTTCTAAAGAAGCTTGGGCCGAGTGGCAAAAAAAACAGACCATGCTCATCAATGAAAAACGCCTCAATTTGATGGATCCGCAATCTCGCGACTTCCTCGAATCAGAGATGAAAGCCTTCCTATTTGAGGGAAAAGACATCAAAATTGAAGGTTATACGCCTCCCGAACAATAAACCACACGTCAAGCCTCGCAAATGCGGGGCTTTTTTTACTCTTTTTTCACACAAAACTCACGAAAATAGCGTTCTCGCGCTGAATTATTAAGCCTATGACCGACATAGCCTTGATTTATACCTCGAAACTAGAGAAAGCGACCCATATCTGTTAGACTACGAACGAATTTTCGAGAGGGACAAAGAATGAAAATGCCATCTTGGCGACGTGCTGTTATCAAAGTCGGTAGCGCATTGATCGCGCCTGATGATAGGGGCACAAGCTCAAAATACCTACTTGCGATTGCTCGATTTATTATTGAGTGCCATGAGCGCGGACAGGAGATTGTCCTCGTATCATCTGGCAGCGCTGCAGCTGGACGCAAGCACATTAGTTTCGATGGGGATAAAATTCCTGTGACGGTAAAAAAGGCTATGGCTGCAGTTGGACAAACCGACATGATGGCTAATTGGTCGCGGTTCTTCGACTTCCCCTGTGCTCAAGTCTTGTTAACTCATGGCGACCTGCGCGACCGAGCGCGATATGTCAGCGTGCGAAACACACTGCGAACATTGTTAGAACACGATGTATTGCCAATTGTGAATGAAAACGATGCGCTTGCAACCGATGAGATGAAAGTTGGTGACAACGACAATCTGGCTGCGATGGTAGCAACCCTGGTGGATGCCGATGCGTTGATTATTTGTTCGGACATTGACGGTTTGTTTGATGCGGATCCACGTGTCAAACCTGATGCGAAAAAGATTCCTGAAGTTGGCGAAATCACGGAAGAGATTTTTGCTTTGGCGGGCGGCACGACGAACAAAATCGCGACGGGCGGAATGCGCACCAAGATTGAAGCTGCTGAGAAAGCAACATCGCATGGCATCGACACCTACATTGTGAATGGTCGCAAAGGTGAATCCTTTGAATTGATGCTGCAGGGTACTAACCCAGGAACTTTATTCAAACGTCAGTCTGATCCTATGAGTAATAAAAAGCACTGGTTGCGTCATACGTTGATTTCGCAGGGAGAAATAGTCGTCGAGACATACACTGCTGATTCGTTGCGCCAAGGAAATGCTTTGACCACCACAGGTATTGTGGACGTCCAAGGTGACTTCAATCGGGGCGATGCCGTGGTTATTCGTGATGCCGAAACAGCCGAAGCCATTGGCAAAGGGATCTGCCAATACAGTTCGCATGAATTGATGCACATCAAAGGACAAGAAGCGAGAAGTATTGCCGAGCAATACGGTTACAGTCCAATTAGCGAAGTCATCGAAAGTACCGATTTAATGATATTGGAGGAAGTATGAATAGCTCCTTAGCAACTGAAATTTCCAAACGCGCTGCAATTGCCGCGCGTGCTGTGGCTACCTTGAACGAAGCAGAAAAAAACTTGGTTCTACAACGCATGGCAGACACCATTCGGGCGGCTCAAGCCGAAATTATTAAGACCAATGAAAAAGATCTCGCAAATGGTGTGGAAAAAGGCCTTTCCGATGCAATGATGGACCGCCTCAAATTAACACCCGAGCGTGTGGAAGGAATGGCGACCGCTATCGAGGAAATTATTGAACTGCAAGATCCCGTCGGTGAGCGTTATCCTTTCACGACCCGTCCAAACGGTATCCAAGTGGATAAGATGCGGATTCCCCTCGGTGTCATTTGCATGATTTATGAAGCCCGTCCAAACGTCACCGCGGACGCAGGTGCTCTCTGTTTTAAATCAGGCAACGCAGTCATATTACGCTGTGGACGTGAGGCGATCGAGAGCAGTAAAGCGATTGCGGCAGCATTACATCAAGCATTGCGAGATAGCAATCTGCCTGAAGACGTGATCACGGTAGTACCGACACCTGATCGTGAGTTGATGACCGAACTCCTCAAACAAGATCAATATATCGATTTGGTCATTCCACGTGGTGGCGAAGGTTTGATACATTTTGTTAGTGACAATAGTAAGATCCCTGTGATTCAACATTATAAAGGGGTCTGTCACTTGTACGTTGATCAAGACGCAGATCTCGATAAAGCATTACAAATCTTACTCAATGGTAAAACACAGCGAACCGGTGTTTGTAATGCGTTGGAGGGTTTACTGGTGCATCAGGCTGTTGCGGATAAATTTTTACCGATGGCTGCTCGAGCGCTCGCTGAAAAAGATGTGGTCATACACAGTGACAAGAAATCAGCGCCGTATTTTGAACATGCGGACATTATCGCCGACGACGCCTATGGCGAAGAATATCTCGCCCTCGAAATCGCCGTTCGTACCGTTGCAGACTTTGATGGTGCTATTGAGCACATTCAAAATTTCGGTAGCGGCCATACTGAAGTGATCGTGACTGAGAACGACGAAACGGCTGAGCGCTTTATTCGCGTCGTCGATTCTGCGGTCACAATGGCGAATGCATCCTCTCGCTTTAGTGATGGTGGCCAATTAGGTTTAGGCGCTGAGATTGGTATTTCGACTAGCAAACTCCATGCTTATGGACCTATGGGTCTGCAGGCACTGACCACCGAAAAGTTTGTGGTTACAGGTACCGGTCAAATTCGCGACTAGGATTCGTGACTAGGATTGGTAACCAGCAAGGAGCTGCGGCCAATCGCGTTCTTCGTCGAAATAGAAAGCAGTCGTTTGTTCGGCTGCTTTTTTTTGCTCTTTTAACAGTGAGCGTAATAACCGTTGAAGGTTTGCTTGTTGCCAATCTCCCTTCTCTTTGAAGCCGCACTTATCGAAGTCTACTAGCCAAATGGTCTGCTCTTTGTCGACCAAAATGTTATGACAATTTAGATCTGAATGGTAAACATCTGCCGCGTGGAACTGTTTAATTGTGCCGCCGATGGCTTGCCATCGATCTGCCGATACTGGGGCTTGCTGTAGTCGTTTAAATAAGTCTTCAGATTCCGGAATGACCTCGACAAGTATATCGGCGCGATAGCCCCATATTGAAGCTTGTTGAAAGTGCGCAGCAACCGGATTCGGCACCGGTAAGCCCAGTTCACGCAGCTTCAGTAGCAACGAAAACTCTGCCATCGCTCTGCTCTGTTCAACCGGCTCTCGTTTAAACCGATCTTTGTTGACCTTGCCAACTAGGCCGCCTCGATAGTAATGCCGTAACAATAACTGATGTAGGTCGGTTTCAATGAAAAATGCCGTGCTGCGCCCAGTTGCAGCACCACGAATAGCTTTGCGCGACCGCCAGTAATCTGGGGTAAACATATCCGCATGCATATCTTTAAAATAGTTATCGTCGTACCAGATGGTTTGACCGACTTTCGGCTGGTTAGATTGCATCATGCTCAGAGTCCTCGTAGTTGGATCGGTCGACGGTAGACGATTACGAATGGAGTTCACTAATCTCTCGGTGACACCCAGCTCAGGTGCAAATTCGGCCGCAGCTCGCTGCGCCTGCTGCATCGCGATATTGCGATCGGTCAGCAACTGGCAGATGGCATCAGCAACCGCAATCGCTGAATCAGCCCAGACAACTGCGTTGGCAGTGTCTAACCGACTATAAACGTCATCAAAGTTAAATACATGGGGACCACTGATAATCGGGGTATTGGTCGCAATCGACTCCAATGGATTATGGCCACCCCGGTCGATGAGACTTCCACCGATAAACGCAGCGTCGCTAGTCGCATACCACAGCACTAACTCGCCCATTGTATCTCCCAACATCACTTGCTGCTGACTTGTCACTACAGACTGAGAACTACGCCGGCAATAGTGTAAGCCTGATGCCTTGATTAATTTACTGACCTGCTCAAAGCGCTCGGGATGACGCGGCACAAGGATCAGCAATGCATCAGGAAAATGTTCGAGCACATGTTGTTGGGCGGCAATAATCTGCTCATCTTCACCGGCATGTGTGCTTGCCGCCACCCAAACGGGACGTTGCCATTCACGCTTGAACGTCTCGCCTGCGGCGATCAACGACTGGGGGGCTCTGAAGTCATACTTGAGGTTCCCCATAATCTCGATTTTATTTGGTTCTACGCGCAGATTCAAAATTCTCTCGGCCGTCATTGAATCCTGAGCCGCAATATAAGCGAGTCGCAACCAAGGTTCGCCAATCAGCCAGCGATACTTTCGATACCCGCGTGCCGATCGCTCAGACAGCCTCGCATTCACCAGGACACTGGGAACATGCTGCCGTTTGAGCTCCGCCAAAAAATTGGGCCAGAGTTCAGTTTCTAGAATGATCACCCAACGTGGTTGCAATCCCTTTACCAACCGGCGCATTGCTGAGCGTGTATCAATGG
>DASSWH010000283.1:0-6162 GCA_035705175.1 Pseudidiomarina sp. | reverse complement strand
ATAGCATTCTGGAACACACCAGTAGTCAATTCTTCCAACTCAGACACGGCTAACGGATGACGCAGCAAAGACTTCGGTGTCATGACAATCAGCGGGCGGCGCACTGGACGTAAATGCTGCCGACGAATCATATGAAATACTTGCGCTGGTGTCGTTGGCACACAGACTGACCAGTTGTGGTCCGCAGATAGCTGCAAGAAGCGCTCTAAGCGTGCCGAGCTATGCTCCGGTCCCTGACCTTCGTAGCCATGCGGTAGCAACAACGTGAGGCCACACAAACGACCCCATTTCTGCTCCCCAGAGCTCAAGAACTGGTCAATGACCACTTGCGCGCCATTCACGAAGTCGCCGAATTGCGCTTCCCACATCACCAGAGCTTTAGGTTCTGCTGTTGCGTAGCCATACTCGAAAGCAACGACTGCAGCTTCTGAAAGCACAGAATCATATATTTCAATCTTGCCTTGGCCGTCGCGAATATTATTCAACGGCATATAGGTCGATGCGTCATCTTGGTTGTGCAGCACCGCATGTCGATGGAAGAAGGTTCCGCGACCACTGTCTTGACCTGTCAGACGAATATGGACACCTTGATCAACTAACGTGGCATACGCCAGCGTTTCAGCAAAGCCCCAGTCGGCTGGCTTGTCACCGGCAGCCATTTTCAGGCGCTCGTCGTAAACTTTACCAACCCGAGAATGCAACGCATGGGAGTCAGGAACCGTACTGGCTGCTTTCCCTAATGCTTTCACTTGTTCAAGACTGATTTTCGCGTCGTATTCGACGTTCCATTCGTTATCAATAAATGGCTTCCAATCCGATGAATGACTCTTCATCTCACGGAATTCATCAACGACGATTTCACCCTTATCGAGCAAGTCACGATAATCACTCACTAGTTGCTCTAGATCTTTGTCTTTGATCACACCGTTGCTCAACAAACGCTCAGCGTAGACTTCGCGCGGCACTGGATGCTGCTTTACTTTTGCATACATCAGCGGCTGCGTGGCACTCGGCTCATCCGCTTCGTTGTGCCCATGGCGGCGATAACAGACGAGGTCAATCATCACGTCACGTTGGAAGGTATTGCGATAATCCAATGCTAATTGAGTGACAAACACCACGGCTTCAGGATCATCCGCATTCACATGGAAAATTGGCGCCTGAACCATCTTCGCAATATCCGTGCAGTATTGCGTCGAGCGACTGTCTTCACGTTTGGATGTGGTGAAACCGACTTGGTTGTTAATCACAATGCGAATCGAACCGCCCACTTGGAATGCGCGGGTCTTCGACATGTTGAACGTTTCTTGCACAATGCCTTGCCCGGCAATCGCAGCATCACCGTGAATCGTAATCGGGAGGACCTTTGAGCCGGTGCTATCGCCAAGGCGATCCATCCGTGCGCGAACGGAACCCATCACGACAGGGTTCACGATTTCTAGGTGCGACGGGTTAAACGCGAGCGCCAAGTGCACATCGCCACCTTTGGTCGCGAAATCAGATGAGAAGCCCATGTGATACTTCACATCGCCCGAGCCTTTATTGACCGCATGCTTGCCAGCGAACTCGTCGAACAAATCAGCTGGCTTTTTACCCAACACGTTCACCAGAACGTTTAGACGACCACGGTGGGCCATACCAATAACGACTTCTTTGCTGCCTTGCTCACCAGCACGGTGAATCAATGCTTTCAACATTGGCACCAAACTGTCCCCGCCCTCTAAACTGAAACGTTTAGCACCTGGAAACTTGGAACCTAAATATTTTTCCAACCCATCAGCGGCGACCAATTCTTTTAGAATACGCTGCTGCAGGTCTTGGCTGAATTCTGGACGCCCCAGCACACCTTCTAAACGCTGCTGAATCCAGCGCTTCTCGCGCGTGGATACGATGTGCATGTATTCTGCACCAATCGAGCCGCAATAGATTTGGTTGAGGGTCTTATGAATATCACCGAGCTTCATCGTGTCTTTGCCAACAGCCAAAGAACCGACGTTAAATTCTTTATCGTAATCGTCTTTCGACAATTCATGATGCTCTAAGGTTAAATCTGGAACTGTCGGCTGCTTCCATAAATCGAGCGGGTCCAGATTCGCGTGCTGATGACCGCGGAACCGGTAGGCATTGATGAGCTGGAGTACTTTAACTTGCTTTTGATCGGGCGCCGCTGCAACCGTGGTTCCAGCTTGCTTGAACTTATTTTTTGCCGCTTCACGAAATTGTTCGCGAATGGTGCTTAATTTCATATCCGCGCGACCTTCATCGCTCGGCAACTGATCAAAAAATCGGCGCCACTCGTCACCTACTGCGGTTGGATCGTCAAGGTAAACCTCAAATAGTTCCTCAACATAGGCCATGTTACCACCAGCCAGGTGGGAGGATTCTAGCCAGGCTTGCATTACGCCATCTTGCATCGCTGTTCCTTCACACTCGTTTGACAAAAAAATAGCCATCCGGGCTGGATGGCTATTTCGATACAGCACGCCCACTACTATAGCAAATCATCACCAAATGATTAAATGGCGCGATTCAATAGCATGGATTTGATGTGTCCAATAGCCTTCGTCGGATTCAATCCTTTCGGGCAAACATTCACACAGTTCATGATGCCGTGGCAGCGAAATACACTGAATGCATCATCAAGTTCATCTAAGCGCTGCTCAGTTGCAGTGTCACGGCTATCAATCAAGAATCGATAGGCATGCAAGAGTCCTGCGGGACCGACAAACTTATCTGGATTCCACCAAAATGACGGACATGACGTCGAGCAACAAGCACACAGGATGCACTCATACAAACCGTCGAGCTTCGCGCGCTCTTCGGGCGATTGCAAGCGCTCACGCGCTGGTGGAGTCTTGTCATCATTAATCAGATACGGCTTAATTTTCTCATACTGTTTGTAGAATTGACTCATGTCGACAATTAAGTCGCGAATAACGGGTAAGCCCGGCAATGGACGCACGACAATTTTCTTGCTTCCGCCATTCAACGCTGACAATGGCGTGATACACGCCAAGCCGTTTTTACCATTCATATTCAAACCGTCAGAACCACACACACCCTCACGGCATGAACGACGGAATGCTAAAGTCGGGTCTTGTTCTTTCAACTTTAACAAGACATCCAGCACCATCATGTCACGCCCTTCTTCCACTTCCAGCGTGTAGTCTTTCATGTAGGGTGCGTTATCAACATCCGGGTTGTAACGATAAACTGAAATTTTCAACGTCTTCATCGTTTTCACCTAATTTTAGTAAGTCCGCGCTTTTGGCGGGAATGCTTCACGCAACTTCGGCTGCATATTCACTTCACGGGTCGTCATCGACTCATCACCTGGGCGATATACGGTGTGCACCAGCCATTTGTCGTCATCCCGATCTGGATAGTCTGCGCGACTGTGCGCACCACGACTTTCAGTACGGAAGTTCGCTGCCACCGCAGTCGAATACGCAGTTTCCATCAAGTTATCGAGTTCCAAACACTCGATACGTTGCGTGTTGAACTCTTTGCTGGTGTCATCTAAACGCGCATTTTGTAAGCGTTCACGGATAGCTTTCAGTTCCTTCAGACCTTCTGCCATCGCATCACCCTCGCGGAATACCGAGAAGTTGAGCTGCATGCAGTTTTGCAGGTCTTTCTTAATTTGAACCGGATCTTCGCCGTCCTTGTTGCTTTCCCAACGATTCAATCGAGCTAATGCTGCTTCGACATCATCGTTAGTGGCTTCACGCGCTTCGGTATTCGCAGCGAGTGATTCACCCAAATGCAGACCAGTCGCGCGTCCAAACACGACGAGGTCGAGCAGCGAATTACCACCGAGACGGTTGGCACCATGCACGGATACGCAAGCAATTTCACCACATGCGTACAGACCCTGTATTGGTGTTGTCTTACCATTGGCGTCGACTTGTAGAGCTTGACCTTCGACATTCGTCGGAATACCACCCATCATGTAATGACAGGTTGGAATAACTGGAATTGGTTCTTCAGCTGGGTCAACGTGTGCAAACGTCTTCGCCAAATCACAAACACCTGGCAAACGACTTTCAAGAACATCGCGACCCAAGTGATCAAGCTTCAATTTGATGTGTGGTCCCCACGGACCATCGCAACCGCGACCTTCGCGAATTTCGCTCATCATCGCCCGTGACACGACATCACGTGACGCTAAGTCTTTTGCATTCGGCGCGTAACGCTCCATAAAGCGTTCGCCGTCTTTATTTAGCAAGTATCCGCCTTCACCACGGCATCCTTCGGTCACTAGCGAACCCGCACCAGCAATACCGGTTGGGTGGAACTGCCACATTTCCATATCTTGAACAGGAACACCAGCGCGCAGTGCCATACCCACGCCATCGCCTGTATTAATGTGCGCATTGGTCGTCGATGCGTAAATACGTCCAGCACCACCAGTCGCTAAAATAACCGCCTTCGCTTTAATGAAGAATACTTCGCCAGTCTCGATATTCAGTGCAGTTGTACCTACCACAGCACCATCCTGGTTTTTCACTAAGTCGAGCGCAAACCACTCTGAGAATACGGTGGTTTTGTTTTTTACATTCTGTTGATACAACAAGTGCAACAACGCATGGCCAGTACGGTCTGCGGCGGCAGCAGTTCGTGCAGCTTGTTCGCCACCGAACGCCTTTGACTGACCACCGAATGGCCGCTGATAGACTTTACCATTTTCGAAACGTGAAAATGGCAGGCCCATGTTTTCCATCTCTAGAATGGCTTCAGGACCCGTTTTACACATGTATTCAATGGCGTCTTGGTCACCGATGTAATCAGAACCTTTGACCGTATCGAACATATGCCATTCCCAGTTATCCTCGTGCGCATTACCAAGCGCTACGGTAATACCGCCCTGCGCGGATACGGTGTGTGAACGAGTTGGGAAGACCTTCGACATTAATGCACAAGTCATGCCTGATTGAGAGATTTGCAGTGCAGCGCGCATACCGGCGCCGCCAGCGCCGATCACTACGGCGTCAAATTCGAGTGTTTGATAACTCACTTACACACCCTCCACTGGCCACACGACTAACAAACCGGCGAGCCAGTATGCCATCAGTGCAACGCAGACAACGAATTGAATGAACGCTCGTAAGCCCGAATGTTTAATATAGTCAGTGAGTACCTGCCAGATACCAATCCAACCGTGAATTAACACCGAGGTCAGTGCAAGCATCGTGAATATCTTCATTCCTAAGCTGGCGAATAAGCTTGTCCATGCAGCATAGGTTAATGGCTCCGCTGTAACGAGGAAGCTCATCAAAAAGATAGCGTACAGAGCCATAATAATGGCAGACGCCCGAATGAGGATGTAATCGTGAGTACCACTACGTCCAAATGTTGAAGCTACCTTTACCATAACCAGACTCCTGCTAATGCTGAGAGAACAATGGTCAGAACAAATACAAGCTTAGCGCTCAGGCCACCTGATTTGATTTCTTCCCAATAGCCGAGGTCCATAACCATGTGCCGGACACCCGCCAGCAAGTGGTAACTCAACGCAGTGAGAATGCCCCACGCAATGAATTTAGCAAACCAGCCAGTAAACAGGCTTTGCACCGAGGCAAAGTCGTCTGCCGACTGCAACGAAACGGCTAGCGCCCACACCAACAGTCCGACGGCAACCAACATGATGACGCCAGATATACGATGTAAAATGGAACTAATGGCAGCTGCCGGGAAACTAATAGTAGTCAGGTCTAAATTTACAGGTCTTTGTTTTTTCACGATTGTTGTGCCTTTCAGAAAAGCATTGTTAACATGCTCGGAACTTCAAACATCCTCTCGTTGGAGGACCCTGTGAGATCGCCGCCAAAGTATATAAGCCATGGCATTGAATTACAATTCTCCAACGCCTTCAATTACGAAAAAACCGAAGAAAAAGATTACCTAACGCTGGTCCAGAGCAGACGGTTGTATGCAGCCATTCAAGCTTACGCAGAGATCGGTACTGTAAAGAAATTGAGCCGGATTTTTCTGTACTTTATTATGAGACAAGGTGCAGCAGGCTTTGAATCCTACCTTAGTCTGATTCCCTTCTTGCTTGAATCAGCGTATAACCAGCCAACACCCTGTAATCCGAGCGTCATAATAGTGCGTAATACTGCACGGTTAAGCGCTCTGATTTATGACACTACAGTCACTCTG
>DASSWH010000282.1:0-4865 GCA_035705175.1 Pseudidiomarina sp. | reverse complement strand
GGATTTCGCTAAAGTCCAACCCTTATCCAACCAGCAAGACCCGACCAAAGTTGTCGATCCACTTGCTGAGGTAACCGCCACGGTTGCCATTACCAGTCCTGAACAGAAAGAAACCATACGCGCCAATAATGGCGAGTTCAAAGTACGCTGGCAAGCCGACGTCGAAGGCTTGCAGGGACGTCCGATTTACGAGTTATTTCTCGATACCCAACCGATATACAAAGGGCCACTGACCGAGGTGACCTTGCGTGATGTGTCGCGCGGTGAACGACGATTACAGGTCCGTGTGTATGCGCCGGACGATACCGAATTAGCACGTACGGATATTACCGTTGTGTATGTACAACGCGCTTCCATACTTGCCCCGCGACCACCTGTTGCAGGTGGCGGCAATGGCTGATGATCGTCAAGCGCTGTTAGATCAACTTCTAACCGCTGTCGTTGTACTTGATGAGCGGCTGCACATTCAACATATGAACGCGGCCGCAGAAACACTACTCGATGGCAGTCGCCGACGATTGCTGGACGCCCCCTTCTTCAGTCTATTCGCTGAAAGCTCATTGGATGACGCGGTATTGCGCCAAGCACTCGCAGAGCAACAAAGCGTATCGGATAGTGAGGTACTGCTGGTCTTTCATGACGGGCAACGCGTGACGGTTGAATTCAGTGCACAGCCAATGGCAAGCGAGACCAGTACGAGCCAAAACTTTGCGTTACTAGAGCTGCGACAGGTCGATCAGATCCGCAAAATTAACCACGAGAATTCACAGCAACAACAGTTACTTGCCGCGCAAACGATGATCCGTGGCTTAGCTCATGAAATTAAAAATCCGCTCGGTGGTTTACGTGGTGCTGCACAACTTCTGGCCAGTGAACTGCCTGATCCTGCGCTACGTGAGTACACTGATTTGATCATGTCGCAAGCTGATCGCCTTCGAAATTTGGTCGATCGGATGCTCGGTTCATATCGGTTACCGCAGCGGCAGCCACATAACGTACATGCAGTACTTGAGCAGGTCGTTCAGTTGGCGCAACTGGGTGCTGAGCAGCAACAACACAACGTCAAATGGCAACGCGACTATGACCCGAGCCTGCCCGATCTAACCATGGCGGCCGAAGGGCTTGAGCAGTCCCTCTTGAACATTGTGATGAATGCCATTGAAGCTCAGCAGAACGTGAATCAAAGCGATGGTGTGATTACGTTACGCACCCGCATTGCTCATCAGCAAACGATCTACGGTAAACGCTATCGCCACTGCGCAGTGATCAGTGTCAGCGACAACGGGCCCGGTATTCCCGCGCAACTGCGCGAAACCCTGTTTTATCCGATGGTCAGCGGTCGAGCTGGCGGCACCGGTTTAGGTCTATCGATAGCACAAACCATCGTGCATCAGCATGCCGGTAAAATTGATGTGGAGTCTGTACCCGGACACACCGAATTTACCGTGTATCTCCCTTACGTCGAAACGCGGGTACGCAACGGTCAAGCGAGGGATGCAGCATGAGTCAGCAAGCGGTGTGGATACTTGATGATGATAGCTCGATTCGCTGGGTATTAGAACGTGCGTTGAGTCGTTCAGGGCATGAGACGCAGAGTTTCAGTGGTGCCGCTGAACTGTATGCTGCGCTCGAACAAGCGGCCGCGCTACCCGGCGTGTTACTCACGGATATTCGCATGCCTGGCGACGATGGTTTGCAAGTGTTAGCGACCATTCAAAAGCGTTATCCAACGTTGCCCGTTATTGTGATGACCGCACATTCTGATCTCGACTCTGCAGTGAATGCTTTCCAAGGCGGAGCCTTTGAGTATCTTGCTAAACCGTTTGATCTCGATGAAGTGGTGCATACCGTTACTCGAGCCCTTGAGCATCAATCGCAGCAACCTAATGACGAGCAAACTGCCACACCCGTTGCGGATGACGAAGCCATGTCCGGACTGATCGGGAATGCGCCGGCCATGCAAGATGTCTTTCGCGCAATTGGGCGTTTGTCGCATTCGTCTGTCACAGTTTTGCTCACTGGCGAATCTGGTACAGGTAAGGAATTAGTCGCTCGGGCTCTGCATCAGCACAGCCCGCGGCGACAGCGTCCGTTTATTGCGTTGAATATGGCGGCGATTCCCAGTGAGCTGGTTGAGTCGGAGCTATTTGGTCACGAAAAGGGCGCCTTTACGGGTGCCACACAACGTCGCCGAGGTCGCTTTGAACAAGCACATGGCGGTACGCTATTTCTTGATGAAATTGGCGATATGCCGCTGAATGTGCAAACCCGGTTACTGCGTGTATTAGCAGAAGGTCAGTTTTATCCGGTGGGTAGTTACGAACCTGTAAAAGTGGATGTCCGTATTATTGCCGCCACGCACCAACAACTGGAACAACGCGTCAAGGACGGACTTTTTCGTGAGGACTTGTTCCATCGCTTGAACGTTATCCGCTTGCAGTTGCCGACATTAGAGCAACGTCGGGAAGATATCCCGCAATTGGCGCGACATTTTTTAGAGTTGTCAGCGCGCGATCTCGGAGGCGATCCGAAGCGGTTGACCGCTGCTGCGGTGCAGGTATTACAGCGCTCGGCGTGGCCGGGTAATGTACGGCAATTGGAAAATACCTGTCGCTGGTTAACGGTAATGGCTCCGGGCGCTGTGATAGACGTCCAAGATTTGCCTGAACACGTTACCAATGAATCATTTGGTGAGCATGCAGATGACTGGATGACGGCCATCGCACAAGAAATAGAACGGCGCTTGGTCGCTGGCGAAACGGATATAGTCAATACCATCGTCACCCAAGTAGAAGCGCAAGCATTGAAGCAAGCACTCGAGGCGACTGCTGGACATCGGCAACAGGCTGCTGAACTATTGGGATGGGGTCGGAATACGCTAACTCGCAAAGTGCAACAATTAATGCCGGAAGCTGACTAGTCGAGTCGTTGCACGGTATAACTAGATAATTAGACAGACGTAAAAGTAACGTAAATGGGCTGCCCTTTACGGAGTCTTCTTTACATAATTAAGGTCAATAGATAAACCTATGCAAAGAGTGCAGGACCAAATTATGACCAAGATCTTATTAGTCGATGATGATGCTGAACTCAGCAGCATGCTCGAACAGATTCTGACCCGCGAAGGTTATCAATTGACCTTGGCGGCAGATGGTGAGACCGGATTAGAACGTGCATTGAGTGGTTCTTATCACTTGATTTTGTTGGACGTGATGCTACCCGGCATCGACGGTTTTCAGCTACTCCAGCGACTCCGGCAACAAGCACGGAGTACACCCGTACTCATGTTAACCGCCCGTGGCGATGATGACGACCGTGTTGCTGGCCTTGAGTTGGGCGCGGATGATTATTTGTCAAAGCCATTTTATCCGAAAGAGTTGGTGGCACGTGTGAAAGCCTTGTTGCGTCGCACGCCCAACACATCGGTTACGCCTGAACCATTGGAGCACGCCGGCTTCCACATTGATCCGATGCAGAATGAAGCGAAAGTGGATGATGTTCTATTGGAACTGACACCGACAGAATTCGACATCTTGCGTGTGCTGGTGCAAGGTGGTGGACAGGTGGTGAGCAAAGATCAAATGTCTGTGGCAGCCTTAGGCCGTCAATTAGCGCCATTTGATCGCAGTTTGGATGTGCATATCAGCAATATTCGTAAGAAAATTCATCATAATCCGGAGCGGATCCAAACTGTGCGCGGGCGTGGCTATCGCTTGATGGCACTCGCTTCCGTTTAAGCGAATTGACGTGCGGACACGCTGGTACCAATCGCTCAGCTTACGCCTTCTCATCCTCTTTTGGATGTTGTTTTTCGGTGTGGCAAGCAGCAGTTACCTCTTGGCATTGTGGTTCAGCAAGCCGGTTGAACCGCAGCCTTTGTCCGCAAGTGTTCAAAATACCCTCACACCGCTACTGAGTGACTCACAAACTTTTGCTTCGTTAACGCCAGGTCGATTACTGGCAGGTGACTTTCGTGTGGTCGCGTCGCTGGCCCCTGAAGGAAAAGAGCGCCTGCAAGTCGAGCGGAATATCAGTACCAGTTTGCAGCGTTTGGTCATGCGTCAATTAGAAGCTGACCAAGCCGAACAGATACCCTATAACAACCAAATGCTCATCGGGCCCTTCTATAATAACGAGCGCCGGATCTTGCTCGTACGTCCGCTAACACTTGAAGAGCGGCGCTTGCAGATGGTGTCTGAGCATGAGGCTCAAGAAGCGCAAACCACGGCATTGTTGATCGGCAGTGGCTTGATTTCGATTGTGCTGGGTGTGTGGCTGGTGCGGCCATTAAAGCGATTAACCCAAGCGACCCGCGAAATTGCCAAAGGCAGCGAGTCGCCCGAGCTACATCGACTGCCGAAACGATCCGATGAACTGGGTGAGCTTGCTCGGGCGTTGGGCAATACGGCTCGCGACTTAGCATTATCACGTGATGCGCAGCGGCGCTTATTAAGCGATGTTTCACATGAGTTACGCTCACCGCTCGCTCGAATGCAAGTGGCGTTAACCTTGTCTGCTGATGCCGATGATGACAAAGCAAACCCGCATATGCAGCAAATGGGACGTGATTTAGAACGTCTTGGGAACATCATTGAACGTATTCTGTCACTATCCCGCCTTGAAAATGGGCTGGTAAAACTCACCCGAACCGACGTCGATACACGAGAGTTGGTGGAGCAGCTAGCCGCCGACTTATGTTATGTCGATGCAGAGCAAGGCCAGCGTTTGCATGTTCTTCCCAAAGCTCCCAAACGCGGCGATTGGCCAGTGCTTTCCAGTGATAGTGAATTGTTGCGACTGGTGCTGGAGAACTTGGTTCGCAATGCTTTGCAATACACGACCGAGCTGGTTGAGCTGCGTTGTGA
>DASSWH010000281.1:0-7351 GCA_035705175.1 Pseudidiomarina sp. | reverse complement strand
TTGTGCGTGGATAAGCGTGGTGTCCAAACCAAAATGCTGTATCACGGTAAACAGGTTGCTATTACCTACGAACTGCCGATGGCGGAAGTCGTCATGGACTTTTTTGATCGACTCAAATCAACGAGTCGTGGTTACGCTTCGTTGGATTACCACTTTAAGCGCTTCCAAGAAGCGGACATGGTACGAGTCGATATATTGATCAACCAAGAGCGTGTCGATGCACTGGCCATGATTACCCACCGTGACCACTCGCAAGGGCGCGGACGTGAATTGGTTGAGAAGATGCGTGAACTGATTCCGCGACAAATGTTCGATATTGCGATTCAAGCTGTTATTGGCACGCATGTTATTGCACGCTCTACAGTGAAACAGTTGCGTAAAAACGTCATCGCAAAGTGTTATGGTGGCGATGTAAGCCGGAAGAAGAAGTTGTTACAAAAACAAAAAGAAGGGAAGAAGCGGATGAAGCAACTCGGCAACGTCGAGGTGCCTCAAGAGGCGTTTCTTGCAGTGTTAAAAGTAGGGAAATAGCGCATGGCAAATATATATTCTATTCTGCTGACGGTGGTGACCATCTTAGCAGGATTGATCTGGTGGTATGACGCGCGAGTGAACAAACCGCAACGTCAGGCAAAAATTACCGCTGAAGAAGAACGTTTACAGGAAACCCTCAGTGAAGATGCCCAACAACGCATTGCACCGCAAGGTAGAGTGGCTGAGTTTTGCCAATCGGTATTTCCGATCTTGTTTGTCATCCTCATTTTACGTAGTTTTCTATACGAGCCATTTAGAATTCCGTCTGCCTCAATGATGCCGACGATGCTTGATGGGGACTTTATACTGGTCGAAAAATTTGCCTATAGCTTACGGGATCCGATTTGGCGGCACGAATTGGTCGAATTAGGTCAGCCTGAGCGGGGTGATATTGCCGTATTCAAATTTCCACCGCAGCCGTCGGTTGATTTTATCAAGCGTATTGTTGGGGTTCCTGGCGACCGTATTATTTATCGCAATAAAACCTTGTATCTCGAACCTGCATGCGTGGATACGCAGCGAGCCTGTCCACAAATGGAAGTGGTGGCAAAAAATATTGAACCTCAAGAAGAAGTCTATTTTACCGGTGCGCGACCACTGGAGCGCTACCGCGAGCAGTTAGGCGACGTCACACATGAAATTTTAGTCGATCCGAGCGTCTCGCCGCGCGTGAGTTACTATTATCAGCAACCTGATCAACCGACAGCAGCCGATGAATGGATTGTTCCTGAGGGACATTATTTCGCCATGGGCGATAACCGCGACAATTCAGAGGACAGCCGCTATTGGGGGTTCGTACCTGAAGAGAATTTGGTCGGGCGAGCGGTATTCATCTGGATGAGTTTTGAGTTCGATGAAAGCCCAAGTCGATTCTTGCCTAGCTGGATTCCGACAGGGATTCGTTGGCACCGTTTGGGAACTGTGGAGTAATTTTGAGCATCCCGAAGCCTCCCGTCGATCAACTAGAACGTGTATTTGGTTACCAGTTCAAAAATCGAGAGCGTCTGCAACGAGCGCTAACACATCGTAGTGCCTCGGCGACACACAATGAGCGCCTTGAGTTTCTCGGTGATGCGGTACTCAGTATCATTGTCAGCGAAGCGTTGTTTGAACGTTTTCCGCGGATTGATGAAGGTGACTTAAGTCGCATGCGAGCTACGCTGGTTTGCGGTCGTTCGTTAGCGAAAGTTGCACAACGCTTTGACCTCGGAAAGTACCTTGTACTGGGTCCGGGAGAAATGAAAAGTGGCGGACATCGGCGCGAATCTATTCTAGCCGACGGTATCGAAGCCTTGCTTGGTGCGATGTACCTGGAAAGTGATTTGCCAACCTGTCGGCCGGTAGTACTGGGCTGGTTTGCAGATAAATTGGCCACGATTGAACCGGGAGCAAACCACAAAGACCCGAAAACACGTTTGCAAGAGTATTTACAAGGACGGCAACAACCGCTGCCTGAATACCATGTGGTCAATACCCAAGGGCAAGCGCATAATCAACAATTCACTGTATCCTGTTCTGTAAGCACACTCGAACAAGTCGTATTAGGAACTGGAACGAGTCGGCGTAAAGCCGAACAGGCCGCCGCACAGCAAGTCCTTGAGAAATTGGGCTTGGAGCTATCCAAATGAATGTAGAAAATCTCACTTCCTCATTAGCAGATGATGGTCAAGAATCGGCATTCGTTGCCATTGTTGGTCGACCCAATGTGGGTAAATCAACCTTGCTGAACCAGTTGCTGGGTCAGAAGATTAGTATTACTTCAAATAAGCCACAAACCACCCGCCATCGCATTCTTGGAATCGAAACCGAGGGGAGTCGGCAAATTGTTTATGTCGACACGCCAGGCCTGCACCAAGAAGAAAAACGCGCGATGAACCGCTTGATGAATCGAGCGGCAACGAGCTCTGTAAGCGGCGTAGAAGTCGTCCTATTTGTTGTTGAGGCGACCAAATGGACTGCGGATGATGAACTCGTTCTGACTACATTACAGCGTTCGCAACGGCCCGTAATTCTGGTGGTAAATAAGATCGATTTAGCCAAGGATAAGGGCGCATTACTGCCGCAGTTACAGCAACTCGCACAACGCCACAATTTCGCAGAAATCATTCCGCTATCGGCTGCCACAGGCGAACAAGTCGAGGCGTTACGTACCATCGTCCACAAATACGCGCGTCCGGGTGCCCATCATTACCCTGAAGACTATGTGACGGATCGGTCACTGCGGTTCATGACGGCTGAGATTATTCGCGAGAAGTTGATGCGCTTTACTGGTGACGAATTACCCTATAGTGCAACGGTCGAAATCGAGCAGTTTAAAACTGCACCGAACGGTACGACCCATATTCATGCGTTGATCTTGGTTGAACGCGAGGGACAGAAGCGTATGGTCATTGGAGCGGGGGGTAGTAAACTGAAAACGATCGGCAGCGAGGCACGTCGTGATCTGGAACCGCTGATTGGTAGTAAAGTACATCTGCAATTGTGGGTAAAAGTAAAATCTGGCTGGGCGGATGATGAGCGCGCATTGCGCAGTTTGGGTTACGGCGAGGAGTAACCATGGAGGCAGCCTTTGTCTTGCATCGGTGGCCTTATCAGGAAACGAGTCTAATCGTTGAGCTCTATAGTCGGACTCAGGGCCGTATGCGCGTCATTGCGAAAGGCGCCAAACGTCCCAAAAGTCCATGGCGCAGTATTTTGCAACCCTTTGTGCCGATGACCATAGAAACCCGTGGGCGGCATGAATTACAAACCTTAACTCATGCGGAAAGCATATCGGGATCGCTGCAGTTGCGTGGTCGACAGCTCTATAGTGGCTTCTATTTAAACGAGCTCATACAACGACTCACGACGCCGTATCAAGCCAATGAAACCTTGTTTGATGACTATCAAGAAACGTTAGAATTGTTGCAAGCGGTTGATCAAGTGGAGCCCTTATTGCGCCGCTTCGAATGGCAGCTGCTTCACCACTCTGGCCATGCATTTGATTGGCAGCATGATGTCGAGAGCGGTGCTGATATTCAACCACTCAAGCACTACAATTTTATTCCTGAACAAGGATTTATCGAATCCACGCAAGGCACGTTTAGTGGTGCAGACCTACTCAAACTGAATCATTTTGAAATCAACGATGATAGGCTGCTACGCTTAATGAAGCAGATTATGCGAATGGCGTTACAACCCTATCTTGGCGATCAACCTTTACGTTCGCGCGCGCTGTTTCAAGGTCAATCGAAGTCGGTTAAGGATACAACGAATGATTCATGAACATTTTCCAATATTATTGGGTGTGAATATCGACCACATTGCGACGATTCGCAATGCCCGTGGTGTTCAGTACCCGGATCCAGTCACTGCGGCCGCCGTGGCGGAGCAGGCTGGTGCTGATGGGATTACCATTCACTTGCGTGAAGATCGGCGGCATATCCGTGATCGCGACGTCGAAATGCTCGCGGATACACTCCAAACTCGCATGAATCTAGAGATGGCTGTGACGGATGAAATGTTGACGATCGCCTGTCGTATCAAACCCGCATACGTGTGTCTGGTTCCGGAAAAACGTGAAGAGTTGACTACAGAGGGTGGCTTGGATGTAGCCGGTCAGCGCGATAAAATTAAGGCAGCTGTAGACCGGTTGTCTGCGGCGGGTATCGAAACCTCGTTGTTTATTGACGCGCAACGCGAGCAAATTGATGCGGCATTACATTGTGGTGCGCCAATCATTGAAATTCATACGGGACACTACGCCGAACAACGCACCGAAGGTGCGCAGCAGCAAGCACTGGCAAGCTTGTTACAAGGCATCAAACACGCCTATGCAGCTGGTCTGCAAGTCAATGCTGGACATGGCTTGCACTATCACAACACAGCCCCTATTGCAGCCATTCCAGAGCTTGTTGAATTAAATATTGGACATGCCATTATCGCTCGTGCAGTGCTTGTTGGCTTGGATCAAGCAGTACGCGATATGAAGATGCTCATGGTGTCTGCACGTCAACAGGCCTTATTGAATCCTCGCTAATGGCACAAATATATCGGCAAGCTAGCCGAACCTTGAAGCAAGCAAAAATCAGTAAACCGACAGCCGTGGTCGGCCTAGACCATCAAGCTCGCGGTATTGTTCGCAGTCAGCAGGGTACGAGATTTATAGAAGGAGCGGTGCCGGGGGATGTCATTCGTTATCAAAGTGACGGTAAATATACCGCGCGCTTGATTGAGGTTATCACACCATCGCCGCACCGTATGGTTCCCCCTTGTCCGATTTACGATGCGTGCGGCGGTTGCGATATGCAGCACCTGCGTTTGGACCAACAGCGTCAGCATAAGCAACAAGTAGTCACAGAATTGTTGCAGAAGTTCGCTGGTACCAAACCGGAGTTATGGTTACCACCTTTGGTTGGAGCTGAGTTTGGTTACCGTCGTCGAACGCGACTTGCCGTTCATTGGCACGCGAAGCGACAGACTCTGAAACTCGGTTTTCGAGCTAAACAGAGCAAGAACATCATTGACATAGCCGATTGCATGGTACTTGAGCCCGCATTAAATCGTCTGCTACAACCGTTACGCAAGCTGTTGCCGCAATTGGCTTTCGTACGTAATCTGGGACATATCGAACTCTACTTAGCTGCTACCCCTGTCGTATTATTGCGACTGAGTTCTTGGCTACTTGAGAGCATGACGACCGCCGACCAAGCGCAACTGAAGGCATTTGCCGAGACCTCTGCAGTGGCTGTCTGGTTACAACTGGATGCAGGGGATCCTATAGCTGTGGCGGGTAATCCGCAACGACCGCGCTACGCCACGACGCTACCCAGCTCAAGCAGTGGCTGTGGTGTTGAACTGCAGTATATGCCTGGTGACTTTATCCAAGCCAACACGGACATGAGTGAGCGAATGGTCGAACAGGCCATCCATTGGCTCGACCCACAACCCACGGATACTATTTTGGAACTCTACGCCGGCACCGGTAATTTCAGTGTTCCGATTGCGGCCAGCGGCGCTCAATTAATAGCCGTTGAAGGCGTCTCTCGTATGGTGCAGCGCCTGCAGGCTAATCTCGATGAAGCGCTTGGTACGCAGCATCGAGGAATTGCTATTCAAGCCGATCTGAATCAACCGACTCCGGCCTTGCCCTCCGTAACAGGACCAATGACGAAAGCACTGTTGGACCCTGCTCGAACAGGAGCTCAGTACGCCGTAGCTCTGCTCGTTGAGCGCCTACCGCAGCGGATTATATATGTTTCATGCGCGCCAGATACACTTGCGCGTGACGCTGGATACTTGTGTCAGCACGGCTATTTCATCAAGCAAGCACAAGTGGTTGACATGTTTCCACAGACCCATCACATTGAGACTATTGTTTGGTTTGAACGGGAGTCCTAACCGTGGTCTTGGTCAGAAGTACCCATGTTGATAAGCCCCAGCAGCATGGGAATTGGTTGGCAGCAGTGCCGACTGGTGCGCGCGTAGATGAAATCAAAGCCCACTCGGAATGGCTCTCTGAGCATACCAAAACACGTCCAGACTTGCTGTTAAAAGGGCAGGAAATGGTCGAGATATTGGGGTCACTCAATCTCGACCATGACTCGTTGACTGCAGCACTTTTCGACCCGGCTCTAGAAGCTGGATTGATTCAGTTGGAAGCCATTGAACAACGCACCAGCGCGCCGATAGTTCAACTCATTCAAGCCGTTCAACAAATGCAGACAATCAGTGAACTGCAACATTTTCAGCACGGTAAACCGAATACGATTCAAATTGATAATGTACGGCGCATGCTGTTGGCAATGGTTGCCGATGTGCGGGCGGTGCTGATTAAACTGGCAGAGCGCGTGTGTTTTCTCCGGGAAGTAAAAAGTCTCGATGAGGAGACGCGTGTTCTGGCCGCCAAAGAGTGTCAAGAAATCTATGCGCCGCTCGCGAACCGGCTCGGAATTGGGCAACTCAAATGGGAATTAGAAGACCTATCATTTCGCTATTTGAATCCAGACACTTATAAAGCGATTGCTCAGCAATTACATGAACGGCGGATTGACCGCGAAAATTATATCCAATCATTTGTGCAGCAGGTGCAGGCGAGACTGCAAGTGGAAGGTGTTGACGCAGACATCTACGGTCGGCCTAAACACATCTACTCAATCTGGCGGAAAATGCAGAAAAAGCATTTAGGCTTTGAGCAGCTTTACGATATTCGGGCAGTCAGAATTATTACGCGTAGTCTCAAAGACTGTTACGCGGCTTTAGGGGTGGTTCATAGTTTATTTCGACATATTGCCTCGGAATTCGATGATTATATTGCGATTCCGAAAGCAAACGGTTATCAATCTATTCATACGGTAGTGGCTGGCCCCGAAGGGAAACACATCGAAATCCAAATTCGTACGCAAGCGATGCATGATGATGCAGAACTGGGTGTTGCTGCGCATTGGTTGTACAAAGAAGGTACCAGTTCAAGCAAAGGCCATGGTTTTGAAGAGAAAATAGCCTGGCTACGTAAGTTACTAGCTTGGCAAGAGGATATGGCTGAGAGTGACGATTTAGTTGCCGAAATTCGTTCACAAGTATTTGAAGACAGAGTCTACGTGTTTACGCCAAAAGGAGAGGTCATTGATTTACCCGCGGGCGCAACGCCGCTAGATTTCGCTTACTATATTCATTCGCAAGTTGGAAACCGTTGTATTGGCGCGAAAGTAGATGGTCGCATTGTGCCGTTTACCTATCAGCTTCAGAATGGCGAGAAAGTCGAAATTTTAACGCAAAAATCGGCTCAGCCTCGTCGCGATTGGCTCAACACGAATTTAGGATACCTCAACACAGCACG
>DASSWH010000280.1:0-18546 GCA_035705175.1 Pseudidiomarina sp. | reverse complement strand
TAGAGGCGACTCGCGGTACTGCGAAGCTGCTCGGCGAAGCCGGATTCGACTGTTCAGTCGTGAACAAGCTGCAAGAGGGTCGACCGAATATTGTTGATGCCATTAAAAATGGTGAGTACAGTTACATCATCAATACCGTCGAGGGTCGCCAAGCCATCGAAGACTCTGTCTATATTCGTCGTGAAGCACTCTTGAATAAAGTGATTTACACCACCACCTTAAACGCAGCATTTGCGACGGTGAAAGCGAATACTGCTGACGATCGAGCGCGAGTGAACTCACTACAAGATTTGCATAAAAGGGTTGCATCAGCATGAATCAAATACCCATGACCTCTCGCGGCGCTGAAATGCTGCGGGAAGAATTAAAGCGTCTCAAATCTGAAGATCGACCGCGTATCATCCAAGCTATTGCCGATGCGCGTGAACATGGCGATCTGAAAGAAAATGCCGAATATCATGCTGCGCGTGAGCAGCAAGGGTTCTGTGAGGGGCGCATTCAAGAAATTGAAGCCAAGCTTTCCAATGCACAGATCATCGATATCACGACGATTCCAAACCAAGGCAAAGTGATCTTCGGGTCAACGGTGACAGTGTATAACACCAGTACCGATAAAGAAGTGACTTATAAAATTGTCGGTGATGATGAATCGGATATTAAGCAGAATCTCATTTCTGTGAACTCACCATTTGCCCGAGCTCTCATCGGTAAACAAGTCGATGATGCTGTTGTCGTCAGCACGCCAAGTGGTGATGTGGAGTACGAAGTGGTGAAGGTTGAGTATCTGTAAAAGCTCTAGTGAACGGTAAATAGTTAACAGAGAACAGCAAGAACGATGAGAAGCCCGCCTAAGATGCGGGCTTTTTCATGTGTCAGTGCTGTTCAGTAGAGCATTCAATTCAGCCTGCTTTTGTTCCTTCAACTCAGCATTAAGCGCTGGAAGATGATAAGCGTCAACATCAGGGAAAACGTCTTCAATCGATTTGCCGAGCGCTTTAGCAATGGCTTGCGCAACAACCTGTGAGCGTGCTTTGCGGGCAGCAACTTTCGACACTAACGACGGACTTTTCTGTAATGCTGCTGCCAGCATCGAGTAGTCAAATCCACGTTTTGCTAATTCCTTTTTGATTTCTGTGTTGTCCATTATGTATAGTGCTTGAGCTAGTTGTGAATTGAGATGTGAGTTTTATTATGAATTCACTATAAACTCACGAATGACGTCAAACGAAGGTAAAAAAATGTCAAATGACACTAAAAATACCAAAAAAGAGTCATCTGACATAAGTCGAAATAAATCACACACAGGGATGAAAAGCAAGGTGGAATTACCCGATCTCGAAGAATGTATGTATCGTCTCCGACTGCTGTCAGGCGAACACAAAATAAGTCATGTTATGCGTTGGCTTGGCGTTTCAGCCACAACCTATGCAAATTGGAAGCGGCGGGGCAACGTAAACTATTCGACGCTGGTGGAGGGATTGTTGCGGAATGGTATTTCGTTGGATTGGTTTTTTGCGCCGAATCAACGTTTGCATTATCCGCAGCCGGGCGAACTTGGTGAAGTACGGCCCGGTTATGACAATCGGGTTTTCGTTGACAAGACACTCGCCGGATTGGCGCTCGCGGAACCTATTTTAAAACTTAATGGTGTGCCCGTTACTGAGCAGACCAAGCGAGTGATGCTCGATACGTTTATGTTGGAACGCGGTAACGTATTAGATATTAAAACAGCGCTCGAGCAGGTTGGCAAAGCGCTGGCCGTTGCGATGAACGACCAGCAGCAGGAACTATAAGTCCAGAAACCGACGGTCTATTTGCGAGGTAAAGTAATTTTTTGCTCAGGGCTTGGCTTGTAGAGTGTGAGAATTTTGCCGACCACTTGCACGCGATGTGCGCCGGTGTGCGCAACGATGGTTGCGTAGATGGCCTCTCGCTCTTCGCGTTCTTCGCTAGGTACCCGAACCTTGATCAATTCATGATGATCTAAAGCCAACTCGATTTCAGCCATCACGCCTTCCGTGAGACCATTCGCTCCTAACAACACCACCGGCTTCAGCGGATGCGCTAAGCTTTTTAGGTGTTGTTTTTGTTTATTACTTAAAGTTGTGGCGTTTGCCATGTCATAATGCTCTCTATGGACTTGAATTTCCGCTATTCTACCGCCATGTAGGGGGTAGACGCTAGTTGAGTAGGGAAGAATGGCAAAAAAACGCTCTGCAAGCAGCTCTCGGTGGCTGCAAGAACACTTTAAAGATCACTATGTACAGAAAGCGCAAAAACAAGGTTTGCGTTCGCGCGCTGTGTTCAAATTGGAAGAGATTCAAAATAAAGATCGAATCTTGCGTCCAGGAATGAATGTGGTTGATTTAGGAGCTGCTCCTGGGGGCTGGTCTCAGTATGTTGTTGAGGCAACTCAAGGGCAAGGACGAGTCATTGCGTGCGATATTTTGCCGATGGACCCTATCGCTGGTGTTGACTTTCTCGAGGGCGACTTTCGGGATGAAGGCGTATTAGATGCGTTGTTGACCCGAATCGGGGGCAAAAACGTAGATGTAGTATTATCGGATATGGCGCCGAATATGAGCGGTTCCGACATTGTCGATCAACCACGCGCCATGTATCTGGTCGAGTTGGCTTTAGACATGTGTCATCAAGTTTTGAAACCGAATGGAAGTTTTGTCGTCAAAGTATTTCATGGGCAAGGTTTTGAAGATTATTTAAAGGCAGTGCGAGCTGCATTCACCACGGTGAAAAGTCGTAAGCCCGACTCTTCACGAGCACGGTCCCGCGAGGTCTACCTAGTGGCGACTGGCTATAAACTGTAGTACTCTGTGGGCTGAATAACGAAAGAGGTAAGCGGCTTTGAGCGATATGGCAAAAAATCTAATTCTGTGGCTAGTGATAGCTGTGGTGCTGATGAGTGTTTTCAACAGTTTCAGCCCTGGCAATGAGGCCAATAACACCGTGTCCTATGACAAATTCATCGCGCAGGTGAACAACGGCGCTATCCGTAAAGCGGATATCTCGATCGAGGAGCGTGAAATTGTCGCCCAGACTCGTTCTGGTGAGACCTTCAAGACGGTGATTCCATGGAACGACAATCAACTCCTTAACGACTTGTTAGAAAACAATGTCGAGGTGGTTGGGAAGCCGGTTGAAAAGCAAAGCATGTTGACCTCGATTCTCATTTCTTGGTTTCCGATGCTGTTGCTCATCGGTGTGTGGATATTCTTCATGCGTCAAATGCAAGGCGGCGGCGGTGGTCGTGGCGCGATGTCGTTTGGCAAGAGCAAAGCTCGTTTGATGGGTGAAGACCAAATTAAAACGACGTTCGCCGATGTCGCTGGATGTGATGAAGCGAAAGAAGAAGTCACCGAACTTGTTGATTATCTGAAAGATCCAAGCCGGTTCCAACGCCTCGGTGGTAAGATCCCGAAAGGCGTATTGATGGTTGGTCCTCCCGGTACAGGTAAAACGTTGCTTGCAAAAGCAATTGCTGGCGAAGCACGGGTTCCATTCTTTTCAATCTCAGGGTCTGACTTTGTTGAGATGTTTGTGGGTGTTGGTGCTTCGCGTGTACGCGACATGTTTGAACAGGCGAAAAAATCTGCCCCTTGTATTATTTTTATCGATGAGATTGATGCAGTCGGTCGGCAACGTGGAGCCGGACTTGGCGGCGGGCATGATGAACGCGAGCAGACACTCAACCAAATGCTCGTTGAAATGGATGGTTTCGAAGGCAACGAGGGCATTATCGTGATTGCCGCAACGAACCGTCCGGATGTCTTGGATCCAGCGTTGTTGCGCCCAGGCCGATTTGACCGTCAAGTGATGGTTGGCTTACCTGACGTACGTGGTCGTGAGCAGATTCTTAAAGTACACATGCGTAAAGTGCCATTAGGTGATGATGTTAATGCGTCGGTGATTGCGCGAGGAACCCCAGGATTTTCTGGTGCGGACTTAGCGAACTTAGTGAACGAAGCTGCATTATTTGCTGCGCGTGGTAACAAGCGCGTGGTATCGCAGGAAGAATTTGATAAGGCAAAAGATAAAATCATGATGGGCGCGGAACGTCGCTCAATGGTCATGACTGACGAAGAGAAAGCAATGACGGCCTATCATGAAGCTGGTCATGCGATTGTCGGTCGTTTGGTGCCAGAACATGATCCCGTCTATAAAGTGTCGATTATTCCGCGCGGTCGAGCATTGGGTGTCACAATGTATTTGCCTGAGCAAGACCGAGTCAGTCACTCTAAACAGCATTTAGAGAGTATGATATCGAGTTTGTTTGGTGGTCGCCTAGCGGAGCAGATTATCTATGGCGATGAGAAAGTTACAACGGGTGCATCGAATGATATCGAGCGTGCTACGATGATTGCTCGGAAAATGGTGACGCAGTGGGGCTTGTCGGAAAAAATGGGACCCTTACTGTACGCGGAAGATGAAGGCGAAGTGTTTTTAGGGCGTCAGGTGACGCAACATAAACATATGTCAGACGAGACGGCGCGAGCTATCGATCAAGAGATTAAAGATTTCATCGATCGGAATTACCAGCGTGCAAAACGTATCTTGGAAGAGAACGTCGATATTTTGCATAGCATGAAAGACGCATTAATGAAGTATGAAACCATTGATGCCGATCAGATTGACGATTTGATGAATCGTCGCGACGTGCGTGAGCCTCGTGATTGGCAGAAGCCGGAGAATAAATCCGGTGGCAGTGGTGACACCGCCCAATCGGATGAGCCTCTAACGAACGGTAAGCCGGGCGACGCTCCGGCGAGCTAAGAGTTCGAAAGCCCCGTTCAGGGGCTTTTTTTTGCAACGAGGAAGACCTGACATGGGAACCCCTTTAATTCATGTGATGGGAATTGTGAATACGACGCCGGATTCCTTCTCGGATGGTGGCAAGTTTACGACGCTCGATACCGCACTGCGACAAGTCGAACAACTGATTACAGACGGTGCTGACTACGTGGATATTGGGGGCGAATCGACCCGGCCCGGCGCCGCTGCAGTTTCATTACAAGAAGAGTTAGACCGGGTCATTCCTGTCATTGAAGCGGTGAAGTCTCGGTTTGCCGTCAATGTTTCGGTTGATACCTGTAAAGCAGGTGTCATGAGCGAGGCTATTCGTGTTGGCGTAGACATGATCAATGACGTGAAAGCCTTACGTGACGACGGTGCACTCGACGCCGTAGCCGGCAGTGGGGTCGATTTGTGCTTGATGCACATGCAGGGTGAACCGCGAACCATGCAGCATGAACCACACTACACTGATGTGGTTGATGAGGTAAAAACATTTTTGAGTGACCGTGTCCAAGCTTGTGTTAGAGCTGGGATTGACCGAAACCGTATATTTCTCGATCCGGGCTTTGGTTTTGGTAAGTCTGTCAGGCATAATTATCAGCTATTACAGCGTTTACAGGCGTTTCAGGAACTTGAGTTACCGCTGCTCATCGGCGTGTCACGGAAGTCGATGTTAGGCCAGGTAACCGGTCGTGACGTGGGTGAACGGCTGTCTGCAAGTATCGCAGCGGCAACGATTGCCGCAATCAAGGGCGCACGCATTATTCGTGTGCATGATGTCAGGGAAACGGTTGATGCCATGAAGATAGTGGTCGCAACCTTGGCAGGAGATAATTAATTGAGTCAGCGAAAATATTTTGGTACGGACGGGGTGCGTGGCCGCGTCGGCGAATTTCCGATCACTCCTGATTTTGCAGTAAAGCTCGGCTGGGCAGCAGGTACGGTGTTGTCTGCGAATGGCAATTATCGGGTTCTCATGGGAAAGGATACTCGTATATCTGGTTATATGCTGGAATCAGCCTTGGAGGCAGGACTGCTCTCTGCAGGCGTCAGTGTGGAGTTCTTGGGACCAATGCCCACTCCTGCGGTCGCCTACTTGACCCGTAATTTTCGAGCTGCTGCTGGCATTGTGATCAGTGCTTCACATAACCCCTATTACGACAATGGCATTAAGTTCTTTTCTGATATCGGTAGTAAGCTTCCCGATCATGTTGAAGCTGAAATAGAACGTTTGCTGGATGAACCGATTAAATGCGTCCCGTCTGAAGATATGGGACGAGCGAGTCGAATAGGGGATGCCCCCGGGCGTTATATCGAATTTTGTAAGAGCGTATTCCCCAGCGATTTATCGTTGCGAGGTATGCGCATTGTGGTGGATTGTGCCCATGGTGCAACCTATCACATTGCCCCAGATGTATTGCGTGAACTGGGTGCCGATATTTGGGAATTGGGAACTGAACCTAATGGGGTTAACATTAATGAAAAATGTGGTGCGACGCACTTAGACGCGCTCCGTGAAAAGGTATTAAAGGAAAAAGCGGACTTGGGTTTTGCGCTTGATGGTGATGGCGACCGTATTATGTTGGTGACACCAAGCGGACGTATCGTCGATGGCGATGATATCGTTTTTATCTTAGCTCGCGCAGCTCAGCAAGACGGCTTGTTGCAAGGGGGTATTGTCGGCACCCTGATGAGCAATTTTGCCTTGGAAAAGTTCTTTACCGACCGCCGCATTCCATTCGTTCGTGCCAAAGTTGGCGATCGATATGTGATGGAAGAGCTGGTAAAACGCGATTGGCGCATTGGTGGTGAGAATTCGGGGCATATTATCAATCGGCAATATCACAGCACCGGTGATGGCATCATTGCCGGCTTGCAAGTGTTGACCGCGATGCTGCGCGAAGGCAAAACATTAGATGAAATGTTGGCCCCGTTTCACAAATATCCGCAAGCTTTGGTTAACGTTCGCTTTCAAGGTAACTCAGACCCGTTGCAAGCGGATAATGTGCAAGCGGTAGTCACCGAGGTCGAACGCGCACTTGGCGACAATGGACGGGTGTTGTTACGGAAATCTGGCACCGAACCACTGATTCGCGTCATGGTCGAAGGACAGGACGCCAAGACAGTGAAGGCCTATGCGGATGAAATTGCCAGCGAAGTAGAAGCGGCAAGCTAGTGGTGAAATGTTGAGCGAATGAATGCTGAATACGCATTCGTCGCTTGTAAGTTGCGATGAGGTTATGTAATATCTCGCCGCTCTGTTGCAGGGAATCAAGAGAGACGCTTATGTGGGTTATCGCCAATTGGAAAATGAATGGTAATCGAGCATTATGCGAGCAGTTAGCGGAAGCGCTACGAACACGCTCTGAAGACCTGCGCAATGTTCGTATTGGGGTGTGTCCACCAGCCGTCTTGTTGCCGCACTGGCAGCAGGTAGCGGGTTATGATGAGCTCGTACTCGGTGCGCAAGATGTCAACGAACACAGCAGTGGCGCGCACACTGGAGAGCATAGTTTACAGCTCTTGAATGAAAGCGGTGTCAGTTTGGTCTTGGTTGGTCATTCAGAGCGACGCACGCTGTACGGTGATAATACGCGTGTTGCAGCGAAGCTGGCCACCGTATTAACACAATCAGCACCGCAAATGACCGCAGTTTTATGTGTCGGTGAGAGTGCTGCAGAACGTAACGCAGATGCCACGTTCGCGGTTGTTGAGAGGCAATTGACTGAGGCCTTTGCAGCGCTACCGATGGCGGAAGCAGCAGCATGGGCTGGTCGGTTGATTATTGCGTACGAGCCGGTTTGGGCTATTGGTACTGGACTGACAGCGAGTCCTGCGCAAGCACAAGAAGTACATAAATTTATTCGAAGCTGGTTGACGACAGCATTAGCGTCAACGGGCACAAAAATTCCACTGTTATACGGTGGCAGCGTGAATGCTGAAAATGCCTCAGCATTATTTGCTGAAGCGGATATCGATGGTGGTTTGATTGGTGGTGCAAGTTTAGATCCTGAAGCTTTTGTGGATATTTGTACTGCTGCGACCCGGAGTGAGTAAAACATGCAAGAATTTTTATTGATTGCGTATTTGATTATTGCCTTAGTTCTGATCGGAATTATTATGATCCAGCAAGGCAAAGGCGCGGACATGGGTGCGTCATTTGGTGCCGGAGCATCAAATACTGTATTTGGTTCAGGTGGTTCTGGTAATTTTTTGACGCGCACGACCGCGATTCTTGCCGTTATCTTTTTCGTGCTCAGTTTGATTTTAGGTAATCTGGCGTCAGGTTCAGGTGATTCGGAGAGCGAATTCGAAAACTTAGAAGCGCCGGTGCCGGTTGAGCAAGAAATTCCAACGGGAACTGATGAGTCAAGCGACGTTCCGACTGGAAACTAAGAGCAGTCATAAAAGCTCAGTAAGACAAGTTAAAGCCGAAGTGGTGGAATTGGTAGACACGCTATCTTGAGGGGGTAGTGCCTTCGGGTGTATGGGTTCGAGTCCCATCTTCGGCACCAAATTTGCAGCCGTACGCGGTTGCTTTCCAAGTGAAAATTCGTATAATACTTGGCACGTTTTCGGACGCGGGGTGGAGCAGTCTGGTAGCTCGTCGGGCTCATAACCCGAAGGTCGTAGGTTCAAATCCTGCCCCCGCAACCAATTAACACAGGGTCCAGTGTGTTTTAAAGCCCCGCAGCAGTTCGGGGCTTTTTACTATGTGACCTCTGCTGCAGCGTTGAATGGTGTACTTTCGTGGTGCAATTCAACGATTTGGCAGTCAATTACACTGGGCGATTACGCCCTTTTTTTGTTTTAGGAGTTGGTCTTTGGCACGAATTGAAGAGCGTTTAATGGAAATGCTTGAGCCTGCAGTGGCGGCATTGGACTTTGAACTGTGGGGCGTGGAGTTTGTTCGCGCTGGTAAGCATTCAACATTGCGAGTCTATATTGACCATGCCGATGGCGTGGGCGTCGATGATTGCGCACAGGTGAGTTATCAAGTCAGCGCTATTCTTGACGTTGAAGACCCAATTAATACCGAATATTTCCTTGAGGTGTCCTCTCCAGGCATGGAGCGACCGTTTTTCTCAGCACAGCAGTTCGCTGATTACGTGGGCGAAATTGCTGCCGTTGAATTAACCATGGCACAGCAAGGTAAACGTAAATTTAAAGGTGAAATTACCGCAGTAGACGGTAATCAAATCACTTTCGTTGTCGACGGAGAGGCGTTTACCGTTGCTCATTCGACTATCAAAAAGGCTCATTTAGTTCCTCAGTTCAACTAAGGATTTTGTAGGCGAGGCAAGGCAATGGCAAAAGAAATTTTAATGGTTGCAGAAGCGGTATCGAATGAGAAAGACGTCCCGCGCGAGAAGATTTTCGAAGCGCTTGAGTCAGCACTCGCGCATGCAACGAAGAAAAAATACGATGGCGACATCGAAGTGCGGGTCAGCATTGACCGCACTACTGGCGAATTCGATACGTACCGTCGCTGGATGGTCGTCGATGACAGCGAGCAACCGCTTGAGCATCCGTACCGCGAAATCAGCTTAGCAGCAGCGCAGTACGAAGATCCGAACGTGGAAGCGGGTGATTATGTAGAAGAGCAAATCGACTCAATTGAGTTTGACCGCATTACGACGCAAACAGCCAAACAGGTTATCGTGCAGAAGGTTCGTGAAGCAGAACGTGCCAAAGTGGTCGATGAGTATCGTGATCAAGTGGGTGAACTGGTCAGTGGTATCGTCAAACGCGCCAATCGCGAGCATGTCATTCTCGACTTAGGTAATAACGCGGAAGCGATTATCTATCGAGAAGAGATGTTGCCACGTGAGTCGGTTCGTGCTGGCGACCGCGTGCGTGGTCTATTGTACGATGTTCGCCCTGAAGCACGCGGCGCACAGCTCTTTGTGAGCCGAACCAATCCTGATTTCCTGATTGAATTATTCCGGATTGAGGTGCCAGAAATTGGCGAAGAAATGATTGAAATCCGTGGTGCAGCCCGCGATCCGGGTTCACGCGCGAAGATTGCCGTGAAGAGTAATGACCGTCGTATCGATCCAGTTGGTGCTTGCGTAGGTATGCGTGGCGCTCGAGTTCAAGCCGTGTCGGGTGAATTAGGTGGCGAACGTGTTGATATCGTGCTGTGGGATGACAATCCAGCTCAGTTCGTCATCAATGCGATGGCTCCTGCTGAGGTTGCATCGATTGTTGTGGATGAAGAAGCGCACACGATGGATATCGCAGTAGAAGAAGGCAATTTAGCGCAGGCAATCGGTAAAGCTGGACAAAACGTGCGGTTGGCGAGCCAACTTACGGGCTGGCAGTTGAATGTGATGTCTGTTGATGAGTTCACCGAGAAAAATGAAGCTGAAGCGCAACGTCTGCTTGATTTGTTCACGAAGAACTTAGCGATTGATGAAGATTTTGCAGCAGTGTTGATTGACGAAGGATTCTCTTCGTTAGAAGAAATTGCTTACGTGCCTATGGATGAGCTACTTGCCATTGACGGTATGGACGAAGACATTGTTGAAGAATTACGTAGCCGTGCTAAAGGTGTATTAACGACACAAGCTTTAGCAAACGAAGAAAGTTTAGAGAGTTCAGAGCCTGATGAAACCTTATTAGGCCTTGAAGGATTAGATCGTCACTTAGCCTATGTGTTGGCAAGTCGTGGCGTGAGAACTCTTGAAGAACTAGCCGAGCAGGGTATTGATGACCTTGCTGATATTGAAGAATTAACCGAGCAACGAGCGGGTGAATTGATTATGCAAGCGCGTAACATTTGCTGGTTCGGTGATGACGAATAAGGTCAACGGGGGTCCAACAGATTATGGAAGAAGTAACGCTAGATAAACTAGCCAAAGATGTCGGTACGACAGTTGATCGTTTGGTCCAGCAGTTTGCCGAAGCCGGCATGAAAAAACAGCCAGGCGACAGCGTGACCGAGGGCGAAAAACAGGCGTTATTAACGCATTTGAACAAGGCCCATGGTGGCCAAGGTTCGGCTGAGCCGAACAAGATGACGTTAAAGCGTAAAGAGAAAAGTACGTTGAGTATCGGTGGTGGTCCAGGTCGGAGCAAATCGGTACAAGTTGAAGTGCGGAAAAAACGTACCTACGTGAAGCGTTCGTCGATTGACGAGCAGCAACGTGCAGAACAAGAACAAGCTGAGCGCGAGCGCGCTGAAGCTGAAGCACAACGTAAAGAAGCGGAAGCGAAAGCAGCCGCGGAAGCGAAAGCGGCAGCCGACAAGAAAGCTGCGGAAGAAAAAGCGAAACAAGAAGCTGCACGCAAAGAGAAAGAAAAAGCGAAGGCGAAAGCTGAAGCTGAGAAACGTGCTGCAATGTCTCCGGAAGAACGGAAGAAGGCTGATGAAGCCAAAGCTGAAGCTGAGCGCTTGCGCAAAGTGCAGGAAGAAGAAGCTCGCAAGAAAGCTGAAGCTGAAGCAGAACGCCAAGCGGAAGAAGCGCGTAAATTAGCAGAAGAAAACTCTGCTCGCTGGCAAGAAGAAGAAGCGAAGCGTAAAAAAGCGGAACAAGAAGATGTTCACTTTACGACGTCGACGCACGCTCAAGCCGCTGAAGACGATCAAGATGTGGATGAAGAACGTCGTAGTCGCCGCAAGAGCAAACGTCGTGCGAAAGACGATGAGCGTGATGAAGCGCCACGTCGTGAGAAGCGTCGTAAGGGCTCGAAACGGTCAACCCTACAACAAGCCTTTACCAAGCCAGCATCGCCGGTAGAACGTGAAGTGAAGCTCGGTGAAACGGTCACGGTAGGTGAACTAGCCAACCGGATGGCGATCAAAACCAGTGAAGTCATCAAAACGATGATGAAAATGGGTGAGATGGTCACCATTAACCAAGTATTAGACCAAGAAACTGCCACGTTGGTAGTCGAAGAAATGGGTCATAAAGTGGTGCTAGTGAGCGATAACGCGCTCGAGCAAGAAGTCCTTGCCGATCGTCATGGCGAAGAAGATCGTAATGCGGTTTCTCGTGCTCCAGTCGTTACCGTCATGGGCCACGTTGATCATGGTAAAACATCGCTATTGGATTATATCCGGAAAGCGAAAGTTGCATCCGGTGAAGCCGGCGGTATTACTCAGCACATCGGTGCATACCACGTCGAAACGGATCAAGGGATGATCACGTTCCTGGATACTCCTGGTCACGCTGCATTTACGTCCATGCGTGCTCGTGGTGCCAGCGCTACGGATATCGTGATCCTGGTTGTTGCTGCTGATGACGGCGTGATGCCGCAGACGCTGGAAGCAATTCAACACGCGAAAGCTGCCGGTGTACCTATTGTAGTTGCGATCAATAAAATGGATAAGCATGAAGCGGATCCAGATCGCGTTAAAAACGAATTGGCACAGCGCGACGTTATCCCTGAAGAGTGGGGTGGTGATGTTCAATTCGTACCCGTTTCAGCGCATACCGGTGAAGGTATTGAGCAACTGCTCGAGAGCATTCTCCTTCAAGCAGAAGTGCTAGATTTGAAAGCTGTGGCTGATGGTATGGCCCACGGTATTGTGATTGAGTCGCGCCTCGATAAAGGCCGCGGTCCAGTTGCTTCAGTTTTGGTTCAGGAAGGTACGTTGCGCCAAGGTGATATCGTCTTGTGTGGTCTGGAATACGGTCGTATACGTGCGATGCGTGACGAGACTGGACAAGAAGTAAAATCAGCGGGGCCATCGATTCCGGTCGAGATTCTCGGTTTGTCAGGCGTCCCGCAAGCGGGTGACGAAGCAACCGTAGTCCGCGATGAGCGTAAAGCACGTGAAGTCGCTAACTACCGCCAAGGCAAATATCGCGAAGTGAAACTCGCACGACAGCAGAAAGCGAAGCTGGAAAACATGTTTGCGAACATGGCAGAAGGTGAAGTGCAAGAGCTGAACATTGTACTGAAGTCAGACGTACAGGGCTCACTCGAAGCCATTTCTGATGCGTTGACCAAGTTGTCGACCGACGAAGTGAAAGTGAACATCATTGGTTCGGGTGTGGGTGGAATTACCGAAACTGACGCATCTCTGGCCAGTGCTTCGCGCGCGATTGTGGTTGGCTTTAACGTTCGTGCGGATGCTACTGCGAAACGCTTGATCGAACAAGAAAATGTCGATTTGCGCTATTACAGTGTTATTTATGACCTGATTGATGAAGTGAAATTGGCGATGGGCGGCATGCTTGCCCCTGAGTTCAAGCAACAAATCATTGGCTTGGCCGAAGTTCGTGATGTCTTTAAGTCACCGAAAATTGGTGCGATTGCAGGTTGTATGGTGACCGAAGGTATCGTCAAGCGCTCAGCACCAATTCGGGTTCTGCGTGAGAACGTGGTGATATTCGAAGGTGAGCTGGACTCATTGCGTCGCTTCAAAGACGACGTTGCAGAAGTCCGTAACGGGATGGAATGTGGTATCGGCGTGAAGAACTACAACGACGTCAAAGTGGGTGACCAAATCGAAGTCTTTGAAACCATCCAAGTCGAGCGGAGTCTGTAGCCTACTATGGGAAAAGACTTTAGTCGTACCGACCGCGTCGGACAGCAGTATCAGCGAGAAATCGCGATGATACTCCAGCGAGAAATCAAAGACCCGCGGGTGAGCTTGGTCACGGTTTCTGCAGTTGAAGTATCGCGTGATCTCGCTTATGCCAAAGTATTTGTCACCTTCATGCAAGATGACGACAATGCGGTCAAAGCGGGCTTGAAAGTGCTGAATGAGGCCTCTGGGTTCATTCGGTCGCTGCTCGGGAAGCGCGTACGTGCGCGGATTACTCCAGAACTGCGGTTTGTACATGATCCATCGTTGAACGAAGGCATTCGCATGTCGCGACTCGTCGACGAAGCGATTCGCAATGACAAGCAACGCTCAGGTTCGAAAGACGGAGACGAATAAATGGGACGAAGAAAGTCAGGCCGCGATGTGAGCGGTGTGATTTTGCTCGACAAACCATTGGCTGTAACCTCGAACGCCGCACTGCAACAGGTGCGGCGTTTTTTTAATGCCAATAAAGCGGGCCATACTGGCGCTCTCGATCCACTGGCGACTGGGCTGTTACCGTTGTGTTTTGGTGAAGCCACCAAAGTTTCTCACTTTGCTCTTGAGGCCGACAAAACCTATCAAGTGACTGCCCAACTCGGTGTTCGCACGACTACCAGTGACGCGGAGGGTGAGACGGTATCACAGCAACCGGTCGTCGTTGATGAGGCCACCATTCGTTCGCTACTACCTGAATTTGAAGGTGAACAGCGTCAGTCACCGTCAATGTACTCAGCACTTAAGTACGAAGGTAGGCCGCTGTATTATTACGCACGACTCGGTATTGATGTACCGCGTAAAACTCGAACTATTCACATTCGCTCGATTCAATTTCTCGATTTTTCGAATGACCAGCTCAAATTGGAAGTAACTTGTAGCAAGGGGACTTATATTCGAACGTTGATTGATGACCTGGGTCAACGACTCGGTTGTGGTGCGCATGTCGCCGCTTTACATCGCACTTGGATAGAAGGCGTTCAGGGTCCTTGGGTGACACTTGAGGATTTGGCTGCTCTTGCTCCGAATCGCGAAGAACTCGAGCCAGATTACACGGCGATTGAAGCTATGTTGCAACCCAATGACTGTGTGATTCAGCAACTGCCGACCTTGTACATTGGCGGTGCCGAAGTTGGCAAATTCTGCAGTGGTAATCCAGCGCGTTGGCCAACAGAAACAGCGGTCGGCGAAACGGATTTTTGGCGAATTGTTCGGCAAGAAGATGGTTGTTTTCTTGGCATCGGTTGGCATCGTGACGGGCAGGTGATTCCGAAACGTGTTTTGAATGGAATTCCATTGATTTAAGCGTTTCGTGTGATTGCGTTTAGCAAGGTTAGTCCGTATAATGCACGGCGATTGGGTTAGTGCTGAATTAGTGATCGGCACTGACAATATTCATTTATCAGGAGTAATATATGTCACTAACTGCGGCACAAAAAGCTGAAATCGTTAAAGAATTTGGTCAAGGCGAAAACGACACTGGTTCACCAGAAGTTCAAGTAGCGCTGTTGACTGCGAATATTAACGAGTTACAGAGCCACTTTAAAGAACACGCGAAAGATCACCACTCACGTCGTGGTCTGTTACGCATGGTTAGCCAACGTCGTAAATTGTTGGACTACCTTAAGCGTAAAAGCAATCAGCGCTACGCAAGCCTGATTGAGCGACTGAAAATCCGTCGTTAAGCATTGTTCAAAAAAAGGGGCCTTTGTGGCCCCTTTTTTCTTTAAGAAAAACGTAAAATTTGACCAGAAAGTAAGAAATCATAAGTAAGAGAAGAGTGAAGGAAACTAAAACGTGAATCCGATTACGAAGCAATTCCAATACGGTCAGCATACCGTAACATTAGAGACTGGTGCGATGGCGCGCCAAGCAACTGGCGCGGTACTGGCCAGTATGGATGACACCACTGTATTAGTGACAGTGGTTGCTAAAAAAGAGGCCAAAGAAGGCCAAGACTTTTTCCCATTAACAGTAAATTATCAAGAGCGTACCTACGCAGCTGGTAAAATACCGGGTGGCTTTTTCAAACGTGAAGGCCGTCCATCAGAAAATGAAACACTGACTTGTCGTCTTATCGACCGTCCAATTCGTCCTCTGTTCCCTGAAGGCTTCAACAACGAAGTTCAGGTGGTTGCGACGGTTATCTCGGTCAACCCACAAGTATCTCCTGACATCGTTGCCTTGATTGGTACTTCTGCAGCATTAGCCATTTCTGGCGTGCCATTTGCTGGGCCGATTGGTGCAGCGCGCGTGGGGGTTGTTGATGGCGAGTATGTTTTAAACCCGACTCGCGATGAGTTGGAAGTCTCTAAACTTGATTTAGTGGTTGCTGGTACTGCCGGCGCCGTATTGATGGTTGAATCAGAAGCTCAAATGCTGAGCGAAGACGCGATGTTAGGAGCGGTCGTATACGGCCATGAGCAAATGCAAGGTGTGATCACCGCTATCAACGAGTTTGCTGCTGAAGCTGGCAAACCGAAGTGGGAATGGACTGCTCCAGCGAAAAACGATGCGTTGATTGCAAAAGTGCGTGAAGTGTCAGAAGCAGGCATCGGCGATGCGTATTTGATTACCGAGAAAGCAGAGCGTTACGCGAAAATTTCAGAATTGAAAGCAAGCGTCATAGAGCAACTGACTGCCGCTGATGAAACGTTGTCAGCGAAAGAAATCGGCGATATTTTCCATGGCCTAGAAAGTGAAGTCGTACGTCGTCGCATTATTGCTGGCGAGAAACGTATTGATGGTCGTGATGTTGATATGGTTCGTGCGTTGCACATTGCGACAGGTTTGTTGCCACGCGTGCACGGTTCTGCGGTATTCACTCGTGGTGAGACGCAAGCCTTAGTAACGGCTACTTTAGGTACTGAGCGTGATGCACAAATTATTGATGACATTGCGGGCAGTGCTAATAGTCGCTTCATGATGCATTACAACTTCCCTCCGTACTGTGTTGGCGAAACCGGTATGGTCGGTTCGCCAAAACGTCGTGAAATTGGTCATGGCCGACTAGCGAAGCGCGGTGTGCAAGCTGTTATGCCATCACAAGAAGAATTCCCGTACACCATCCGTGTGGTCTCTGAAATTACTGAATCAAACGGCTCAAGCTCGATGGCTTCGGTGTGTGGTGCCTCATTGGCATTGATGGACGCAGGTGTACCGATCAAAGCATCGGTTGCTGGTATCGCCATGGGCTTGGTCAAAGAAGGCGATGATTATGTCGTATTGTCGGATATCTTAGGTGACGAAGATCACTTAGGGGACATGGACTTTAAAGTCGCGGGTAGCGTGGATGGTGTCACTGCATTGCAGATGGACATTAAAATTGATGGCATCACTCGTGAAATCATGGAAAAAGCGTTGGAGCAAGCGAAAGCCGCTCGTTTACACATTTTGAAAGTGATGGATGAAGCTATTTCTGGTGCGCGTACTGAATTGTCAAACTATGCGCCGCGTTATCACACCATGAAAATCAACCCAGACAAGATTCGTGACGTGATTGGTAAAGGTGGTGCGGTCATTCGTGAACTGACTGAATCAACCAACACGAATATCGAAATCAACGATGACGGTACGGTTCGCATTGCTGCAACGGATCAAGCATCTGCTGACGCAGCTATTGCACGTATCGAAGAAATTACCGCTGATGTTGAAGTGGGTCGTATCTACCAAGGTAAAGTTGCACGTATCGTCGATTTCGGCGCGTTTGTAACTATTTTACCGGGTAAAGATGGCTTGGTTCACATTTCTCAAATCGCTGAAGAGCGTGTGAATGATGTGAATGAGTATCTGAAAGTGGGTGATACAGTGCCGGTTAAGGTATTAGAAATTGACCGTCAAGGTCGGGTTCGTTTGAGCATGAAAGAAGTTGCTGATAAGCCAGCAGCGGAACCAGCTCCAGCTGCGGAAGCACCCACTGAGCAAGCTGACGACGAATAGTTGTCTTTGCTTGCAAAAAGTTTGAAAAGGAGCCGTTGGCTCCTTTTCTTTTTTGATGCAGCTTGCGCTATGATGGCACTAGGATGATGAAAAGGAAGAAAGCATGCGAAGTCAGTTGGGCTGGTTGCTGGGTGGTGTACTGTTACTGCAAGGGTGCGCTTTAGCGCCTCAAGATGACCAAACAGGGATTCTTGCTAATTTAATGGTAGTCACACCACAGCAAGCCGATATCCGCTATCAACTTGAGATAGCGAAGCTGAATGAAGTCCTCGCTCATGATCTAGAGCTGGATGCCGACAGTAAAGCGCAGTTACTTTATCGCCGTGGTTCGTTACATGATGCGTTGGGGTTATTAGCCTTGGCCCGAATTGATTTCAATCATGCGTTGGATTACAACCCGCGCTTGGCAGATGCTTACAATTATCTTGGTATTCACTATTCGCAAATTGAAGAATTTGAATTTGCTTACGAGGCTTTAGAATCGGCATTGGAGTTGGATCCTGAGCACCCCTATGCACATCTCAATCGCGGCGTTACGGCCTATTATGACGGGCGATTCGATCTCGCTGTTGATGACTTTGAATTGTTTTATGATCGAGCTCCACAAGATCCCTATCGTGCAATTTGGCTCTATTTAGCTGAGTTCGAAGTTGATAGTTCGAGTGCCCGCACGCATTTGGCACAAAATCGTGTGAGTCACGGCACCGAAGAGTGGGGCTGGGTACTGACTGATCTAATGCTCGGTGTGGTGAAAGAGCAAGATTTTATCGATCGCTATGCAACGCGTAATCTTGGTGCCGATGAGACCATGGCTGAACGTATGTGTGAAACTTACTTCTATCTCGGTAAATTGAAACAACAGCAAGGTGAGCATGCAACGGCGATGGTCTATTTTCGCTTAGCTATGAGCACGAACGTATATATGTTTCTCGAACATCGATTTGCCGAAGTCGAGATATTACGATCTCAGCAGGTTCTTGAGTCAAGCCGTCAGCGTGCGTCTTCGTCGACCTCGGCATAGGTGTTGATGATGATGTCTGGCTGGCGCATTCTCGTCGCTATTCTACTTACCGCCGCGACCACCTCTGTATCGGCTAGTACAACGTCCGTTGCCGCTCCGTGGCAACTGCCATTCGATCGGACACGTTGGCTGCAACAATGGGTAACGCCTCAGTTACTCGACCCGTTGCAACGATATGTCGAGGCTTCGTGCCCAAATCCTATGGTGGTTTGGGTGCCGACCGCGGTCATTCAGTCGGAGT
>DASSWH010000279.1:0-6811 GCA_035705175.1 Pseudidiomarina sp. | reverse complement strand
GTATTTTGAATTTGGCACGTTGGCTGCGTTGTGGTTGCTGCAGCGAGCACAACTCGATGTTTGGGTTCTTGAGGTCGGGCTTGGCGGTCGTCTTGATGCGGTTAACATTATTGATGCTGATGTTCCGGTGTTGACCTCGGTCGGTATTGACCATGTCGGATTTCTTGGCTCTGACCGTGGCGGTATCGCGGTTGAAAAGGCAGGCATTTTCCGTTCGCAACGCGCAGCGATTTGCGGTGAACCTGATTTTCCTCAAGTGGCTCTCGATTATTGTCAGCAAAATCACGTGCAATTGCGTCAGGTAGGCGTCCAGTTTTTCTATCGCGTGGCGGCGGATAATCAAAGCTGGAGTTTTCAGGGCGTCAATACCCATTTACAGGGCTTGCCGATGCCACAACTGCCGTTACCTAACGCTGCGACCGCTATAGCTGCACTTGAGGCTTTACCCTTGTCCGTGACGCCTGTGGCAATCCGTGAAGGGTTGATGTTAGCGCGCGAGCCAGGGCGATTGCAGGTTATACCCGGGCCGCCGGAGCAGTTACTCGATGTTGCCCATAATCCGCATGCAGCGAGTTTCTTATTCAAGCACTTAGAACGTGCCTATGAGCTGCCACGACGACCCGTATACGCGGTTGTCGGAATGCTCAAAGACAAAGATATTCACGGTACTTTAGCGGCCATAGCGCCGGCTATTACTCGTTGGTTCTGCGCTGATTTAGGGCCACCGCGCGGGGCACGAGCGAGTGACCTTGCCGAAGCACTGCCACCGCATGCAACCCAGGTCGAGTTATTTTCGTCGGTAGCGGCCGCGCACCAAGCTGCATGTGCTGCAGCCTTGACGGATTCCTCAGCTCAACCCCTAGTATTGGTGTTCGGCTCGTTTTACACTGTCGCTAGTATTTCGACTTCGGAGTAAGCATGTCCTCACCTCTGCAAAACCGGATTGTTGGCAGTATTATTTTGTTGGCCCTCGCGGTCATTATTCTGCCTGAGCTGCTCGATGGTAAACCTGTCGAGGATCGCGAGGCTTTCGTCGCGATGCCGTTGCAGCCAGACGTTGAGGTGGAACGGCAGCCCGTGGCCGAAATTCCTACGCAGCCAGAACCGACGGATGAGCAAGTGTTCAATGAGATTCCTGCAGTTGAGACCGTAGAATTGGACGAACAAACGCCAACATTGAATGCGGAGTCTTCGGTTCGAGCGCAACCCGCGGCACCGACGGATACCGATTTGAAAGAGGCGGGCTGGATTATCCAGTTAGCTGTGCTCGGCAACGAACAATCGGCACAGCGGACGGTACAACTACTGCAAGAGCGCGGTTATCCTGCATATATTGAGCCCTATGAAAGCAATGGCAGAGCCATGCACAAAATCTTGGTGGGGCCTGGTCTCGTGAAGAATGAGTTGACTGACCAGCTCGATGAACTGCGTGAACTCACCAATCTTTCCGGTAAGGTAATTCGATATCAACCTTAGCGGGTGTCTCCGATTTACACGGCAAGTGATTCCTGTAAAGCGGATAAAAAGGGAGCGTAATGCGACCAAATTTCTGGTACACTGCGCGCGTTTTCATAACAGCCTCAGGACGACTTCCTTATGGTCTGGATAGATTATGCCATTATTGCGGTCATCGTGCTTTCAACGTTGATTAGCCTGTTTCGCGGTTTCGTCCGTGAAGCCTTGTCTCTCGCTATCTGGATAGCTGCATTTTTTATCGCCAGTTGGTACTACCTCGACCTAGCCGCCTACTTTACCGGCATCGACGATGAACTGGTCCGCAATGGTGCAGCCATTCTGGCGTTATTTGTGACAACCTTGATTGTCGGTTCTATCGTCAACTTTCTGGTTGGCAAGTTGGTCGAGTCGACGGGCTTATCTGGAACCGATCGTGTTTTAGGTGCTGTTTTCGGTGCCTTGCGCGGTGTCTTAATCGTGAGTGCGTTGTTATTCTTCCTCGATTCTTTTACCGGTTTTGCAAGCAGTGAATGGTGGCAAAATTCGGTGTTGATCCCACACTTTGGGATCTTTATTCAATGGTTTTTTGAATACCTTGAACAATCGTCCAGTTTTCTTCCCAAACAAGTGTAATGAGGTTGTGTTGGCATGTGTGGCATTGTAGGCATAGTTGGTAAAGACCCCGTCAATCAGGCGTTATATGACGCTTTAACCATGCTCCAGCATCGCGGTCAAGATGCCGCTGGAATCATGACCGTAGACCAAGATACTCTGCGCTTACGCAAAGCCAATGGCTTGGTTCGTGACGTCTTTCACACGCGCCATATGCATCGCTTGCAGGGTCGAGTCGGGATTGGCCATGTGCGCTATCCAACCGCAGGGAGTTCAAGCTCTGCAGAGGCGCAGCCATTTTATGTGAATTCGCCATTCGGAATTGCGATGGCACACAATGGTAATCTGACCAATGCACAAGAGTTGCAAGATCAACTATTCGCCAAAGCCCGCCGACATATTAATACCACTTCAGATTCAGAAGTGTTGCTGAACATTTTCGCTCACGAGTTGTATCAACAGAATAGTTTGCAACTGACCGCTGACGATGTCTTCGCAACGGTATCACGCGTGCACCGCCATATTCGCGGTGCCTATGCAGTCGTGGCGATGATTATTGGGCACGGTGTAGTGGCATTCCGTGATCCATGGGGTATTCGACCTCTGGCTCTCGGTAAACGTGAAACTGCGCAGGGCAATGAATGGATTGTTGCTTCTGAAAGCGTTGCAATTGATGGCACCGGCTTTACTTTTGTGCGTGATGTTGAACCTGGCGAAGCCATTTACATTGCCGATGACGGAGAGTTATTTTCGCGTCAATGTGCCGACAATCCGCAGCATGTTCCCTGCATTTTCGAGTATGTTTATTTCGCACGTCCTGATTCAACTATCGACAAAATTTCTGTGTATGCATCGCGCGTGAATATGGGGCAGAAACTCGGCGAAAAAATTAAGCGTGACTATAGCCACTTAGATATTGATGTGGTGATTCCGATTCCAGAAACGAGTTGCGATATCGCGTTGGAAATGGCGAATGTATTGGGCTTACCTTATCGGCAAGGTTTCGTGAAGAACCGCTATATAGGTCGTACGTTTATTATGCCGGGGCAAACCCAGCGCAGAAAGTCTGTACGTCGCAAACTCAACGCGATAAGCGCTGAATTTAAAGGTAAGAATGTGCTTTTGGTCGATGATTCGATCGTACGTGGCACGACGTCTGAACAAATTATTGAAATGGCCCGAGAAGCAGGCGCGAAGAAAGTTTATTTTGCCTCAGCAGCGCCGGAAATTCGATTCCCCAATGTGTATGGTATCGACATGCCGAGTGCCAATGAACTCATTGGGCATGGCCGTGAAGCCTCAGAAATTAATGATCTGATCAAAGCAGATGGTTTGATTTATCAAGATTTGGAGGATCTTATCAGTGCGGTTCAACACGAGAATCCATCCATTACTCGATTTGAAACCTCGGTGTTTAGTGGTGAATATATTACTGGTGATATTAATCAATCCTATTTGGATCGGCTTGATGCGGCTCGAAATGACGTTGCACGGAATGGCTCTGAGCAAAGCGAAGATGCGAATCTAGAGCTGCACAACGAAGACGACGACTAATCAATCAAAAAACGTTGCTCACCGTTCGTTCGCTGTGCTTTTCGTTATAAATCGAAGAGTGCGAAGCACGTACGAACAACGAGCAACGAACAACGCTTTTTGTTTATAGTTGGAAAGGATACACTGAGCCGAGCTTTAAGATTTGCGTTAACTCATCCAGCGCCGCACGAGACTCCTCCAAGAGTTGCGGATCGGCTAAGTCGGCAACCGCTAGTTCGTCGCGATAATGTTTATCAACCCACTGGTTTAGACGATTGAACAGTTTATCGTTCATGATGACGGCGGGATTGACGGCTGCTAATTCCGTTTCATTCAACGCCACGCGTAAGCGCAGACAAGCTGGGCCTCCACCATTGCGCATACTCTGTTTTACGTCCATATAGTGGACTTGCTGAATTGGCGTATCACGCGTCACGAGTTGGGCTAAGTAACTGGCAACACGATCATTCTCTTGGCATTCCGTGGGTGCGATGATAGCCATTTTCCCGCCAGGCAAAGTGATTAACTGCGTGTTAAACAAGTAGGTCTGAACTGCATCCTCAACCGATACTTCCGCGGTTTTCACTTCAATAAAATAGACCTGTTCCTGCCCAAATTTTTGCTGAATTTCGTGTAGTTTTGCTTCCGTGTCGAGGAAGGCTTGCTCATGGTAGAACAGGACATTCTGGTTACCGACTGCGATAACATCATTGTGGAATACACCTTGATCGATAACGGCTGGGTTTTGTTGGATATAAACTGTCGTCTCGTCACTCAGTCCGTGCAGACGAGCGATGGCTTGTGACGCCTCATAGGTCTGCCGAGCCGGGTAGCGTGACGGCGCTGGTTTACTGGAGTCAAACGCGTAGCGACCAAAGGTAAATATTTCAACGCCGGCTTTATCATAACTGCTACATAACCGAGTATGGTTCGCCGCTCCCTCATCACCAAAATGCTCGTTGTCCGGTAAGTGCGTGTGATGCTCAAAATAACGTGGGTTAGCAAACATAGATTGCAAAATACGGCCACTAGTCAGCGGTTCCAAAGAGCGATGGAATTTATTCGTCAGGTTGGCAGGGGTAAAGTGAACTTTGCCATTGGCGGTGTCAGCACCGGGTGATACCGTCGCTGCATTGGCTGTCCACATGCTTGACGCCGAGCAAACAGCCCGAAAAATCTCGGGCGCTTGTCGTGCCGCTTTGGCAAGCACATCCGCGTCGCTCCCGGTAAAACCGAGACGTCGCAACGCATGCGTATCGGGTCGTTCCTGCGGAGCTAACACACCCTGGACCATGCCGAGGTCATGCAACGCCTTCATTTTTGCTAAGCCTTGTTTGGCAGCGGAACGCGGGCTCGAGGTTGCTTTGGCGTTACTGAGTGAGGCAACATTGCCATAAGAAAGTCCCGCATAATTGTGGGTAGGGCCAACTAAACCGTCGAAATTTACTTCTACGTGACGTGAACTCATCAGGGACTCCGTTGCTAACTTAAGCATTGTACTGTTTCAATTTAGAGCTATTATACGCACACTTTTACCCTGGTGTAAGGGGCGTAAAGTCTTGAATTGCGTGGCTTGCCGTCCCATGTGCATGGATATGACCGGAAGCAGAATTTTTATGAAATTTGATCTGCATGGTTGTGAAGTGACTAGAGAACAGATATATCTAAAAAAAGAACCCGCAAGTAAACCACATCATTTGATACATAGAGAGTCGCATGGCTAAAGCGCTGGTTATTGTCGAGTCGCCGGCAAAAGCGAAGACAATTAATAAATATTTAGGAAACGATTTCGTGGTGAAGTCGAGTGTCGGTCACGTGCGTGACCTACCTACCCGAACCACTGACTCCGTGAAAGCAAAATCTGCTGCGGAAGTGAGGGCGATGTCACCAGAAAAGAAAGAGGCCTATAAAAAGCGTCGTGATTTTGAAAAGCTAGTGGCACGCATGGGAGTCGACCCGAATAACGGTTGGCAAGCTCAATATGAAGTGCTGCCCGGCAAAGAAAAGGTCGTCGCCGAATTAAAGAAATTAGCGAGTAAGGCGGATACTATTTACCTAGCGACGGATTTGGATCGCGAAGGAGAAGCCATAGCTTGGCATCTGCGCGAACTCATTGGTGGCGATGACCAACGCTTCCAGCGCGTCGTATTCAACGAAATTACCAAGAAGGCTATTCAAGACGCTTTTTCCCACCCGTCGGCATTGAATACCCACCGTGTGAATGCGCAACAAACGCGACGTTTCCTCGATCGAGTGGTTGGCTTTATGGTGTCGCCATTGCTGTGGAAGAAAATTGCGCGTGGATTATCTGCTGGCCGAGTGCAGTCCGTTGCAGTGCGCTTGGTGGTCGAACGCGAACGTGAGATCAAAGCGTTTGTGCCGGAAGAGTTCTGGGACATCTACGCCGATCTGCAGAGCCAACGCGAACACGATTTACGGATGCAGGTTCAAAAGTTCCGAGATAAGACCTTTAAGGCCACCGACAAGGGGGCTGCTGATGCCGCAGTGGCCGCATTGCGGGATGCCCGCTACCTAGTTACCGATCGGGAAGATAAGCCAACCAGCAGCCGCCCATCGGCTCCATTTATTACGTCAACGTTGCAACAAGCGGCAAGCACACGGCTTGGTTATGGCGTGAAGAAAACGATGATGTTGGCGCAGCGGTTGTATGAGGCTGGGCACATCACTTATATGCGAACTGACTCAACCAACCTCAGCCAAGAGGCGGTACAAAGTGTGCGTGGCTTTATCGAAAACAGTTACGGTAAAGATTATTTGCCGGAGAAACCGAATTTCTACGGTTCGAAGCAGAATGCCCAAGAAGCGCATGAAGCGATTCGACCTTCATCGGTCACTGTGAAGTCTGAGCACTTGAAAGATATGGAGCGTGACGCGCAGCGACTGTATGAGTTGATTTGGCGGCAGTTTGTTGCCTGTCAAATGACTCCTGCACGTTACGATGCGACCACATTAACCGTCACTGCGGGCGAGTATGAATTGAAAGCACGTGGTCGAGTCCTGCGTTTCGCTGGCTGGACGAAGGTGCAACCACCCGCTGGTTCGAAGAACGACGAAGATAAGAGTTTGCCTGATATTAAAAAGGGTGAAACTCTCGCGTTACAGGATTTAGATCCTCAGCAACATTTTACCAAACCGCCGGCGCGCTATAGCGAAGCATCTTTGGTAAAAGAATTAGAAAAACGTGGAATCG
>DASSWH010000278.1:0-2995 GCA_035705175.1 Pseudidiomarina sp. | reverse complement strand
ATCCCATTGGTGTTGCTCGTTAGTTACGCTGCCTTTAGTGCATCGCCCGTGGTTGAAGATTGGTTGTTTGGCGGTAATGTGCGTCAGTTCATCACCAACGAGCTCGGTATTACGTTTGACCAGAGGAACTCGTTAGTTGTTGGTATTGCGATGGGATTTGCGGTCATTCCGACTATCTTCTCCATCGCTGAAGATGCTGTATTCAGTGTTCCGAAACACTTGTCGAATGGCTCGTTGGCATTAGGCGCTACCACCTGGCAAACCCTGACCAAAGTGGTGTTGCTTACCGCCAGCCCCGGCATCTTCTCCGCCGTAATGATGGGACTCGGTCGCGCTGTCGGTGAGACCATGATTGTTCTGATGGCAACCGGGAACACGCCGATCATGGATTGGAACATCTTTGAGGGTATGCGTACCTTGTCGGCCAATATTGCGGTAGAAATGCCAGAGTCTGAAGTGGGGAGTTCGCACTACCGAATTCTGTTCTTAGCGGCCTTTGTGCTGTTCGTATTCACGTTCGTGTTTAACACGTTAGCCGAGTTTGTACGGCAGCGGTTGCGCGAAAAATATAGCTCGATGTAAGCGTGAGGATTTCCATGAAAGTTTGGTTTAAGACAGGAAAACCGTGGATTTGGCTAACAGCAGGTGCTGTGAGTATCAGTCTCATTGCAGTCATCGGGTTGTTGATCATGATTGCATGGCGTGGTCTGAGTTTCTTCTGGCCCGCAGCTATTCACGAGATGGACATTCAAGCCTCAGATGGTAGTACGCGAACCATTATCGGTGAAATTTATGACCGCGAGGTTGTGCCGACGTCACGACTTATCGGTAGTGATGTTGTGCTTGAGAATTACGACAAAGAAATGCTCGAGCGTTTATTGCTAAAGGTCGGTAACCGAGAATTCGTGCCGCTGGATTTTACGTGGGTGATGGAACCCCAAGTAGTGCGAGACGAGACGCCTGCCAATTTGGCGGTACTCGAGCGCTCGAAAGACGGTAATTTTTACGGCTACGTGGTCGATATCCTGCAGAATGGAGAGTCGGTGCTGACCTCTGATTCGGAGGCTGAAAAGCGGGCAGAGCTATTCGAGCGTATCGAGCGCGCAGTGGAATTAAACGAACAAGCGATGGATTTGCAGGATAGCGAGATTGGCGCCATCAATTACCAGCTCAATCAGTTGCGCTTGGAGCAACGTCGACTGGAGTTGAACAATGCGTTTACCGAGGCTGAGGCAGAGCGCATCGCTGCCGCTGAAGCCCAATTACGGGAAGACTATAAAGTCCTGGAAGCACAGTTATTTGAGTATCGCGAACTAGCCAGTCGTGATGCGATAGTGATGCGAGATATGCGCAACATGGAAGTCACCCTGCCCATGTATCGCATCTTGGATGTGACCTTTCCCAATGACATGAATGTATTGGAAAAACTGGCGCATTTCTTTGTCCAGATTGGCAAGTTCGTGTCGGAAGATCCACGTGAGGCAAACACGGAAGGCGGTGTTTTCCCCGCTATCTTCGGCACGGTGTTCATGGTGTTGTTGATGTCGATTATCGTGACGCCTTTTGGTGTGGTAGCAGCGGTATATCTGCATGAATACGCAGGTAAAAATGCGGTTACTCGGCTGATACGTATCGCGGTAATTAACCTCGCGGGTGTGCCATCCATTGTCTACGGGGTGTTTGGTCTCGGCTTCTTTGTTTACATGGTGGGCGGCTCACTGGACCAAATTTTCTATCCGGAAGCACTGCCGAGTCCAACTTTTGGTACGCCAGGTGTCATGTGGTCGGCGATAACCTTGGCTATTTTGACGCTGCCAGTGGTCATTGTCTCCACGGAAGAGGGCTTATCACGTATTCCAAGTACCTTGCGCGAAGGTAGCTTGGCACTGGGTGCCACCAAAGCCGAAACGCTGTGGCGCATCGTGTTGCCGATGGCATCACCAGCTATTATGACCGGCTTGATTCTCGCGGTCGCCCGCGCCGCTGGTGAGGTTGCCCCGCTGATGTTGGTTGGGGTGGTGAAGTCAGCACCAATGTTGCCATTGGATGGGAACTTTCCGTACTTCCACTTGGATCGCAAATTTATGCACTTGGGCTTCCATATCTATGATGTCGGTTTCCAAAGCCCGAATGTCGAGGCCGCGCGGCCTCTGGTATACGCCACGTCATTTTTGTTAGTGACGGTTATCGTGGGACTGAACTTAACCGCGATTGGTGTGCGTAACCATTTACGTGAAAAATATCGCTCTCTTGAGCACTAATTGATGAGAAGGGATGAACTATGATTTCGGTCACTCCGAACGCAAACTCAGCTGAAGCTTTAGACTTGGCAAATTTGACAGCTGAACAAACAGCTCTAGAGATTCGCGGTCTAAACCTCCACTACGGTGAAGCTCAAGCCTTGTTTGATATTGACATGCATATCCCGAAAAACCGTGTGACCGCGTTTATCGGTCCATCGGGTTGCGGTAAGTCCACCTTGCTGCGCTGCATCAATCGTATGAATGACTTGGTTGAGATTTGCCGCGTCAAAGGCGAAATCTTGCTGCATGATAAAAACATTTACGACAAAGACGTGGATGTTGCTGAATTGCGTCGCCGTGTCGGCATGGTATTCCAACGCCCGAATCCATTCCCGAAGTCCATCTACGAAAACGTGGTCTACGGAATGCGCTTGCAAGGCGTCAACGACCGTCGCACACTGGATGAAGTAGTGGAGCGCTCGTTGAAAGGCGCGGCATTGTGGGACGAAGTTAAAGATCGCTTAAATGAGAGCGCCTTCGGCCTGTCAGGTGGTCAGCAACAACGTTTGGTCATTGCCCGTTCGATTGCGATAGAGCCGGAAGTCTTATTGTTGGACGAACCCACATCGGCATTGGACCCAATCTCAACCTTAACCATTGAAGAATTGATCACCGAGCTGAAGAGCAAATATACCGTGGTTATCGTCACGCACAACATGCAACAGGCGGCCCGCGTTTCTGATCAAACAGCC
>DASSWH010000277.1:0-3979 GCA_035705175.1 Pseudidiomarina sp. | reverse complement strand
GATTCGTGCCGTTCAGTTGTATTTGAATGCAGCTGCTAGCGCTATCAACGAAGGTCGCGGTCCAGCAATGGACAGCAAAGACGATTTCGTTGCGGCGGAAGAAACTGAGTAAGTCATCGAATTTTAGAGGACAAACACATGGCAATTACAGCAGCTCTGGTTAAAGAACTGCGCGAGCGCACTGGCGCTGGCATGATGGATTGTAAAAAGGCACTGGAAGAAACTGCAGGCGATATCGACGCGGCAATCGAGTTGATGCGTAAAAGCGGTCAAGCGAAAGCAGCCAAGAAAGCAGGTCGCGTAGCAGCTGAAGGTGTAATCCTGACCAAGACCGAAGGCAATACCGGTACATTAGTTGAATTGAACTGTGAAACGGATTTCGTTGCTCGGGATGAAAACTTCTTAAGTTTTGGTGAGAAAGTCATCAATGCTGCATTCGCAAACAAAGAAGTGGACGTCGAAAAGTTAAAAGCGACTGACTTAGGCGGTGCTACTGTCGAAGAAACGCGCGAAACTTTAGTTGCGAAAATCGGTGAGAACATGAACGTGCGTCGTGTGATGACTGTCTCCGGTGGCGACATCGTAGAAAGTTATGTCCATGGCGGTCGTATTGGTGTTTTGGTTGCACTGACCAATGGCGACAGCGAGCTAGCGAAAGATATCGCTATGCATGTTGCCGCGAGTGCTCCACAGTTCGTGAAGCCAGAAGATGTATCTGCGGAAGTGGTTGACTCTGAGCGTCGAATCCAGTTGGATATCGCTATGCAAAGCGGAAAGCCACAAGAAATTGCAGAGAAAATGGTTGAAGGCCGGATGCGTAAATTCACGGGTGAGATCAGTTTAACGGGTCAAGCATTCGTGAAAGATCCGAGCATCACCGTTGGCGATTTGTTGAAGTCGAAAGGCGCTGATGTCATCACCTTCGTGCGTTTCGAAGTGGGTGAAGGTATTGAGAAAAAAGCTGAAGATTTTGCTGCTGAAGTTCAAGCGCAAATGGCTGCAGCGAAAAAGGCTTAATGCCCATGTCGAAGACGTCGACATCCAGCTAAAAGAAACCGCATCTTGCTTCGCAGGATGCGGTTTTTTTTCAAGTAAAATATGAGTAGCTAAGGACAACGGAGAAACACAATGAACGCCAGTAGCAAACCTGTTTATCGTCGCATCCTGTTAAAACTCAGTGGTGAAGCACTGATGGGTGACGAGCCGTTTGGAATTGACGCCAAGGTGTTAGACCGGATGGCAGATGAAATCAAGGAACTCGTTGAATTGGGTGTGCAAGTTGGTTTGGTCATTGGTGGTGGCAATTTGTTTCGTGGTGAGGGGCTTGCTAAGGCTGGTATGAATCGCGTTGTTGGCGACCATATGGGAATGCTCGCAACGGTGATGAATGGCTTAGCGATGCGAGATGCTTTGCATCGCGCTTTCGTGAATGCACGATTGATGTCTGCAATTGAGTTGAACGGTGTTTGCGACAGTTACAATTGGGCTGATGCCATCAGTCTGTTAAAGTCTGGTCGAGTTGTTATATTTTGTGCCGGGACGGGAAATCCATTCTTCACGACCGACTCAGCTGCCTGTTTACGAGGAATCGAAATTGAAGCTGAATTAGTGTTGAAGGGAACGAAGGTCGATGGCGTGTATTCAGCAGATCCAAATCGTGACTCCGATGCGCAACTCTATCGTCAAATCAGTTATAATGAAGTCCTCGACAAACAGTTAAAGGTGATGGATTTGGCTGCGTTCACATTAGCACGCGATCACAATTTACCGATCCGCGTGTTCAATATGAATAAAACGGGTGTATTGCGTGCAATTATTATGGGTGAGAACGAAGGTACCCTAATTACCAACAGTGCTGAATAAGCCCGCAGCAACCAATCGAGTAAAACCGAAAAGGGAACTATTGTGATTAACGAAATTAAACAAGATGCAAAGTCGCGGATGGAAAAGAGCGTTGAGTCACTGCGTGCGCAGATGGCAAAAGTACGCACAGGACGTGCGCATCCGAGCTTGCTCGATAGCGTGATGGTCAATTACTACGGCACCGACACACCATTGCGTCAACTTGCTAATATCACCGTGGAAGATTCGCGGACTTTGGCATTGACGGTTTTTGATAAATCGGCCAACCAAGCGGTTGAGAAAGCTATTATGACCTCTGATCTGGGATTGAATCCTGCTGCGGCTGGCAACGTGATTCGTGTGCCGCTGCCAGCGTTGACCGAAGAGCGTCGTCGTGATCTCGTGAAAGTGGTTCGCGCAGAGGCCGAACAAGGCCGTGTTGCGGTGCGAAATATTCGTCGTGATGCGAATGCAGATTTGAAAGAGCTGCAAAAAGAAAAAGAAATTTCAGAAGATGAAGAGCGGCGCGCAACAGATGAAATTCAGAAATTAACAGATACTTATATCGGTAAAATTGATGAATTGTTGAGTGAAAAAGAAAAAGATCTAATGGAAGTTTAAGCCGAACGGCGAACCCTCCATTGGTACTGGACGCCGTGTCAGGTATACTCGCACGGCGTTTTTCATATACGGCAGAAGCAATGAGTACAGAGGAAGTGACACAGATTCGTATGCCGCGGCATGTCGCAATTATCATGGATGGTAATGGTCGTTGGGCAGAGCAGCGTGGCAAGCGTCGAACCACCGGCCATAAAGCCGGAGCCGAAGCCGTTCGCAAAGCGGTTACTTTTGCTCGGCAAAAAGGTATTCAAAGCCTGACATTGTTTGCTTTTAGTAGTGAAAATTGGCAGCGTCCTGAACAGGAAGTTTCCGTGTTAATGGAACTATTTTTCAGTGTGTTACAACGCGAAGTTAAAAAACTACATAAGCATGATGTGAAGTTCTGCATTATTGGTGATATCTCGGCCTTTTCGCCACGGTTACAAGAGCGTATTAAGATAGCCGAAGCATTGACAGTCAATAATCAGTCGCTGACGTTAAATATCGCTGCTAATTATGGCGGGCGTTGGGATCTAACACAAGCTGCGCAACGTTTGGCTCAACGCTGCGAAACTGGCGATCTAAAAGCATCGGATATCACGGAGAATTTGTTGGCTGAACAGCTGTGTTTGGCGGGGCAACCGACACCTGATTTGTTAATTCGTACGGGTGGTGAGCAGCGTATTAGTAATTTTTTATTGTGGCAATTAGCCTACGCAGAACTCTATTTTAGTAAGGTATTATGGCCTGATTTTGACGAACAAGAATTTGCAGTTGCGATAGCCGATTTTAGTTGTCGTGAACGTCGCTTTGGCATGACCAGTGCACAGCTGCAACAGGCGATACTAGCTACCGATGTCACAACCGGGGACTAATTTGTTAAAACAACGATTATTGACAGCAATTGTGCTTATTCCGCTCGCTCTCTATGCGGTATTCGGTTTTGAACTTGAATGGTTTGCGGCGGCAGTGCTGGTATTGATGACTGCAGGAGCCTGGGAGTGGTCGCCACTCATGGGATTACGGCGCACAGTGAGCAAAATCGCCTACACGATCTCGGTAGCGCTGTTGCTCGGAGTTTTAATGTATTTGGTGCCGTTACACCACATTTGGGAACAGGGCGAACTGGCACCTCTCATGTTGTGGGTTATTGTGGCTGGCTGTATTTGGTGGCTACTGGCTTTAGGGCTGGTCATTCAATATCCAAACAGCCGTCGCTGGTGGTCGCGGACGCGTTCTATTGTTGGCATTTTTGGTTATTTAACCTTGATTCCTGCCTGGGCTGGTCTTGTTGCTGTGCGTTCTTTAAATTATGCAGATAACCCGCTGTTTGGGGGCTTTGCAGTACTCTTTATTCTATTGCTCGTGTGGGCAGCTGACGTAGGGGCCTTCTTCGCTGGTGTCCGTTACGGGCGCAACAAATTGATGCCATCAGTCAGTCCCGGCAAGACTATGGAGGGGCTATGTGGAGGCATTACGTTAGCATTTGTGGTGATGATGGTCGTGGCGCAGTGGGTAAAAATTCCAGCCGAACAGT
>DASSWH010000276.1:0-8600 GCA_035705175.1 Pseudidiomarina sp. | reverse complement strand
ATGGAGCTCATTGACATCCTCCACTTTGCTATTTCTGATGCTGTTGAAAATGCATGTGATGCCGGTGACAGTACTGAACATGCCTCGCGTTACGTGGCGAGCCTGATTGTAGATGGCGCCAAAGCAAAGAAAGCAGTCAGTGATGGCAAAGAGTTGATTTCAGCTTTGGCAGTCGATGGTTCGGGCGGCAAACCACTGCAATGTGGACGCGAATTTTTCAAAGCACTGATGGCGCTGCTGGTGAATGCATATGGGGATGCCAATACCGTATATTTGACCTACATAGGAAAAAACGCACTGAATAACTTGCGTCAGCAACGTGGTTATAAGCAGGGAACCTACATTAAAATTTGGAATGGGGAAGAAGACAATGAGGTGATGATGCGTCTGCTTGAACAGCATGAGCATGACATCACATCAGCAGATGAACCACTGACTCACGCGCAGCTTCTGTTAATTAGTCATTATGATCAGCGTGTTGCGCTCTGATTTCATGAGAACTAAACGGCAACAGGATTGTCGTACCTCAAACTATTCTTCAAGGGAACTGTAACATGATGACAAATTATCGTTGGCACATTGCTGCAGTTCTCGCTGTGATGTTAGTGACTGCATGGGCGCTGAATGCAGACGAGAGCGAGACCACCCAAAATGTAGCTGAGATACCTCAGGCACTGGCTCCATTCGATGCGATGCTGGCGCTGCCAGACAGAGCGTCAACCTTTCGACACGTTACTACCGGTCACATTATCTCTGAGAACAGTGCCTCTGAGAATATAACTTCGAAGCGTGAAGGGGCAGAGCCCGCTGAAGTGGGGGAATTGATAACCCTAAAGTCGGGTCAAAACTTATCGACACTACTCGGTCAGTTTGAGGTGACATCACGGCAAGTGACCTTGCTCGCGCAAGCTTTACGACCACTTATTAATGTCGGTAAGCTGCAAGCCGGTATCGTGATTGATTTCCATCAAGCGACTGAAGAGCAACCGCTCAAACTGCGACTCGCTCGAGAATATGGCGAAGTTGTGGAAGCGGTCTACACCAATGACAATTGGCAAGTGGCGCTACATGAAGTGCCTACTTATCAAGAGGTAGATGAGCGTGGCTTCACCATCCGTCATAGTTTGTATCGTGATGCTGACGCAGTGGGTGTTCCACTCGACATTATCAGCAGCGCGATTATGGCGCTATCCCACTTCGTTGATTTTCAGCGCCAAGTGCAAGCAAACGATTTAATGGAAGTACGCTATCAACGCACTCTCGTACAAGCTGATCATGCGTTATTTAATCATTTGCAAACGCCGCTTGAGCTGACTTATTTGCGTTTTACTAACGAGGGTGAAGACCACCGTTTGATCCGTTATAACGATTCGTTTTACAGTCCGGACGGGCAATTAGCAGAGAGTTTCTTGTTAAAAACACCGTTAAATGGTGCGCGTTTATCGTCCTATTTTGGTAGTCGTCGCCATCCAGTTTTGGGCTATAACCGTGCCCATAAAGGCATCGACTTTAGCGCACCAGTGGGTACGCCAATTATGGCGGCTGGACGGGGCGTGGTGAAGCGAGCAAACCGCTTTAGTAGTTTTGGTAACACCGTTATCATCGACCATGGCAATGGTTATGAGACGCTTTACGCACATTTAAATGGGTTTAAAAAAGGTCTGCGAGTGGGTGATAAGGTGAAGCAGGGCGATGTGATCGGTTACCTCGGCAATACCGGTTTGTCTGCCGGTCGTCACCTCCATTATGAAGTTCATAAAGATGGTCGCGCGATTAATCCTCTGAATTTAAAAGCACCTTCGACAATGCAACTGACTGGTGATGAGCTTATCGCCTTTGAGCAACATGTCGAGCGTCTCTATTCGGTTGGTAGTCGACTCGCAAGTCTTACACCGAGCGATCAGGACATTCAGGGCACCGCCAGTCGTCTTACAAAATAGCGTGATCAGTTGCAATTCGGGTCTTCAACATTGACGGCCTAAATGCCGTTTGCTTCTATGCCCAATTACAGCATTGTGTCGCCATTGTGCTCAACAACCATCAAACTATTGCCCCCACCGCGCGAAATTTTACTGCCCAAAATGTGATGTGGCAGCGGGCTATTATGGTCGATAATTTAAGTAGTGACGTACAATTGTGACAAGTCAGTCTTAGATGGACATAGAGGTACGTTCATGCTGAATATGGATTTTTCGAAACGGGTGGTGGTGCGCACCAACGACGAAGACTGGGTTCCAAGTCCGTCCGCTGGAGTCGACAGAAAACTGTTAGAACGTGAGGAAGCCGAGCGCGGTCGCGCGACTAGTGTGGTGCGTTATGCGCCGAACTCGCACTTTAAAACGCATCAACATCCTGCTGGTGAAGAAATTTTCGTGCTGGACGGCGTATTCTCCGATGAAAACGGAGACTACCCGGCAGGCACCTATATTCGCAATCCCCCTGGCTCTGAACATGCGCCTTTTAGTGAGAATGGTTGTGTGTTGTTCGTCAAACTGCATCAATTCGAACCAAGCGACACTGCGACTATTCGCATCAACACCAATGAAGCCGAATGGTTGGCGGGTTATGGTGGTCTTCAAGTGATGCCGTTGCATAGCTTTGAGGACGAGCACGTGGCTCTAGTAAAATGGCCAGCCGGTGAAGTATTCAAACCACATCGCCATTTTGGTGGCGAAGAAATCTTTGTACTATCTGGTGAATTCATTGACGAGCACGGGCGTTACCCCGCAGGCTCGTGGCTGCGCAGTCCTCATGCCAGCGAGCATCATCCCCGCGTTGAACAGGAAACCATCATCTACGTCAAAACCGGCCACCTCCCAATCGCAGATGCATATTAGTTTAGCCGTCCAGACGTTCTGTTATAGCTGATTGGACTATCTAAGTGAAATCAAATCCTAAGCGATTGGATGTTCGAGGCTTATGATGTAGTCATATTTTTCTCATTGAATCGCTATTTTTTATGGGTCAAGCACAACCAAATCTATCGCTACCGGTATTAAAGCTCTCGCAATGGTTTGCAGGAGGAAGTGCGCGTGCAGCCTTTATTGAGGAACTTGGGAAAGCGGCTCGTGAGATAGGCTTTTTTTACCTAACGGACCACGGCATTTCGGATGAGCAGCAACAACAAGTGATGATGCTTGCCAAGCGCTTCTTCCAACTACCTCCAGCGGCTAAAGAGTCGGTGCAAATGGTCAACTCGCCACACTTTCGTGGCTATACTAAGCTGCAAGGTGAGTTGACTGGTGGCCAGCCCGATTTTCGCGAGCAGTTCGACATCATGCGTGAGCAACTGGCTATCGAGGCACCGCAACTTGAAGCGGATTGGCAGCAGATTATCGGTCCGAATCAGTGGCCAGATGCATTGCCCGAAATGCGTTCAACGTTGCTTGATTGGCAGCAACAACTCACCGATTTGACCGTAATCCTATTGGAAGCTTTTGCGTTAGCATTAAAGCAGCCAGCGGACGCATTTCAGGCAACCATCAAAGATGGTCCTTATACGCATATGAAACTGATTCGCTATCCACGCCGAACGAACACCCAGCAAACCCAAGGAGTCGGCGCACACAAAGATCCGGGGTATTTGACCTTGGTCTTGCAGGACGACCAATCGGGTTTAGAAGTCGAAACCGAAAACGGTTGGGTATCAGCGCAACCTCTCGCGGGCGCATTTGTGGTGAATATCGGTGAATTACTGGAGTTGGCTTCCGATGGCTATCTGAAAGCCACCTACCATCGTGTAGTGAGCCCCCCGGTTGCCGAAGAGCGGCTCTCATGTGCTTTCTTCATGGCTGCACAATTGGATGCAGAGGTTCCTTTATTAGAGTTACCACCGGAGCTCGCAGAACTCGCGCAGGGACCGGCTAGCGATCCCGCGAATCCACTATTTTACCAAGTTGGCGAGAATGTTTTGAAGGGGCGCTTACGTTCTCACCGCGATGTAGCACAAGCGCATTATCAGCGCCATCACGCTGCCTAGGTCTTATTCGTCATCTGTGCGGGCGATGATCGTAAAGTCGCCCATACTATCTTCCTCAACCCATACTTCAATGGGCTGACAGCAAATCTGGCAATCAACAATTTGCTGCTGGCCGACATCATTGGCCGCATCAATTTCAATTGAGTTCGGCGCCATGCAATAAGGACAACCAAACTCCGCTTCATAAGTCAGTGACATGTTAAACCTCGCTCCGTTTCAGAGTTTTGTACGCGTGTTCATGTAGAAATGATCGAGTTTTATACTGATTTCTATGATCTAACGGATGTGATTCACGCTATTGCCATTTATAGTAGTTAGTATCTAAAGAAAAGGCTCGGAGAATAGGATGTCGATGCGCACTCAACTGGTCGTGATATTGCTTTTTAGCCTCGGGCTCAGTGCTTGTAGTGGCGAGCCGGAATCGCTGAACCAAAATACCGGTCAACCTGTGCGTGTGGTCAGTCCTACGGCAGCAGCTCCACAGCCCATGTTGTTGTCAGGTATCGTTAAATCACGCACCGCAATGCCATTAGCATTTGAGGTGAATGGTCGAATAGGCGAACGCCTCGTCAACGCGGGCACGCTGGTTGCCAAAGGACAGCCGTTAATGCGGTTGGTGGAGTCGGATCTTGAGCAGCAATTGCGCGCTGAGCAAGCTGGGTTGGATGCAGCAAAAGCCGCTGAAGCCAACGCACAGACCGAGTTAACGCGAGTTGAGGAATTGATTGACGCACAGCTCGTGAGTGAGCAACAACGTGATCAAGCGCAGTTAGTCCTGACTCAAGCGCAACAGCAACTGAAAGCGCAACGAGCGCGTCTGCAACTGGCGCAAAAAGCTTTATCCGATACTCAGCTGCTCGCCCCCGCAGAGGGCATTCTGATTGAATTTACTGCGGAGCAAGATCAAGTGATCAGTCGTGGACAACCTGTGGCGATGTTTGCTGTAGCCGACCAAACCGAAATTGAAGTGCTGTTGCCACCCAAGCAATCTACAACCGACTTCGAAACAGCAGAACTCTTGCAAGCTGATGGCACGACTATTGCCCTGCAACTGCGAGAGACGGCGGGAGCACTTGATGCATCTGGACGCACTTTACGAGCGCGCTATCAACTCATGGAATCGATACCGCTGCCGTTAAATAGCGTTGTAAAAGTGCGTTTCCCGCAGTCAGTAGCAGCGAATGGCAAGGTGCCATTGTCAGCCATTGATGGTCGCTGCAGCGATGAAACTCAGAGTTGCACCAGTGCGCAAGTGTGGGAAGTTCGGGATGGTGCCGTATACCCGATTCCTATAACCGTGGTAGCGATGGATGGTGAATATGCGTATATCCAGGGAGATTTTAATGCGCAGACGATGATTGTCGCCGCGGGTACGCATGTACTGACACCAGAAATGGCTGTACGAGTTCTGCCTCAATGAGCTTCCCTAATTTATCTGCCATTGCCGTTCGCGAGCGTTCCATCACGCTATTTTTCCTGATTCTGTCGGTGTTGGCCGGTGTTATTGCCTTTACGTCTATGGGACGCGCTGAAGATCCTGCCTTTACCGTTCGTGCCATGAGTGTGCAGGCGATTTGGCCAGGTGCTACGACTCAGCAGCTGCAAGACCAAGTGGTTGATAAGCTCGAAAAAAGTATTCAAGAGGTCGAGTACGTGTATCGGTTAGATACCACGATTCGGCCGGGATTTGCGTCGATTATCATCGAATTTCAGGAATATTCGCCAGCGGAGATGGTGGACGAGCTGTTCTATGAAGTTCGTAAACGAATGATTGATGAACAACGGACCTTACCTGAGGGGGTTATTGGTCCAATCGTGTTAGACGATTTCAATGATGTGTATTTTAGCCTTATAGCTGTCACTGGTGGTTCCGCTGCCTCAGCATTACCTATGCGCGAACTCACGCGTGAGACCGAACAAATCCGTGATCGCTTACAGCGAGTTCCAGGAGTACACAAAGCTCTCGTATTGGGCGAGCGCGCGGAGCGTGTTTATGTCGAGTTTGACCCGGCTGGACTGGTCAATTTAGGTATCAATCCCCAGGATATCTTTGCCGCTATTCAGCAACAAAACCAAATTACTCCAGCAGGTAGAATTGAGACGCGTGGGCCGCGTTTGTACATTCGGGTAGATAGTGCGCTGGAGAATCCGACGGAACTTGAACAGGTGCCAATACCCACTGCGAATGGTGTTGTTCCACTTGGTGACATCGCAACGGTTCGGCGTGGCTACGAAGACCCGCCCAGTTATCTGGTGCGTTCTCGCGGTGATGATGCACTATTACTTGGTGTGGTCATGCAAGCGGGCTTTAATGGCCAAGAATTAGGCGCCAATTTAGCTGAATTTATTGCTGCGGAAACACAACAGATACCAGCCGGTGTGCAGCTTGAGGTGCTCACCAATCAAAGCGATGCCATTAATAAAGCTGTTGGACTATTCCAGATTAAGTTCCTCATGGCAGTGGCGGTTGTCATGCTGGTGAGTATTATCGCCATCGGTTTTCGTGCTGGTTTGATTGTAGGTCTAGCCGTACCCCTCACGCTTGGTATTACTTTCCTCGTTATGCTGTTGATGGGCATTAATCTCGACCGCATTACCCTCGGAGCGCTGATCCTCTCGCTCGGTTTGTTGGTGGACGATGCCATTATCTCGGTGGAGATGATGCTGGTTAAAATTCACGAAGGTTGGGAGAGCACTAAAGCGGCTGCACATGCTTGGACTGTCACCGCTGCGCCCATGTTGTTCGGTACTTTGGTAACCATTGCAGGCTTTTTTCCGATTGGCTTTGCTCAGTCTGGCGTCGGCGAATATGCGGGTAATATATTCTGGGTAACGGGAATAGCACTCATCGTATCTTGGTTGGTAGCGGTCATATTTGTGCCTTATTTGGGCGTGCGCCTGATCGGGAATTCGAAGCCGAGCAGGGGTGGGCACGATGACGGTGAGGGCGCTTACAACTCGCGTCTGTATAAGCGTTTGCGCAGCACTGTGCAATGGTGTGTGGTGCACCGGAAGAAAGTTGTCCTCGGGACGGTTGGTTTGCTCGTGCTAAGCGGTGTGGGCATGGCCACTCTGGTACAGAAGCAGTTCTTCCCGAGCTCTGATCGCACGGAAGTGTTGGTAAGTGTGTACATGCCGCAGGGAACTGCCATTGCAGAAACGGATGCCGTCGTTAGGCGCTTAGAATCCTTTATTAATCAACAAGAGCAAGTGAAGTCGCTTGCGAGTTATGTCGGCGGCGGACCGCCACGATTTTTTATTAGTTTAGCGCCCGAGCCCCAAGACCCCGCCTTCGCCAAAGTGGTTGCCGTTATGGAGGATCAGGCCAGCCGTGACGCGTTAATGGCTGCGTTAGAACAAGAAGTGGCTGCGGGCCAATATCCAGAAGCGCGAGTGCGTGTTTACCGATTGCTCTATGGGCCACCGGTAAATTGGCCGATCACCTTCCGTATTTTGGGACCCGATATGGACCAGTTGCGTGACATTGGGCATCAAGTTCGCGACCTCATGGCTGAGCATCCCAACACGCATAATTCGCACTTAGAATGGGATGAAAAAACACCCATTTATCAGCTCGATATTGACCATAGTGCGCTGCAACTGCAGGGACTGACACCAACACTATTGGCGGATCAGCTTCAACTGCTCCTCGAAGGTGCTCCAATTAGTGCCATGTATGAAGATATTCGTTCGGTCAGTATCACGGTTCGTGGCCGTGAAGCTGGGCAAGCGCTAACGCCGCAACTTTTTAAAAGCTTGGAGGTGCTGAATAATCGTGGCGACAAAGTGTCGCTGGCGCAGCTAGCCACGCTCCATATCGCTTACGAAGAGCCCGTGATACGGCGCTATAACCGTGACAACTACCTGAACGTTATTGCTGATATTCGTGGCGCACAACCGAACACCGTCACCGCCGAACTGTGGGATCAAATCGCAACTATTCGTAACAACCTACCTGTGGGATATCGAATAGAAATTGGCGGCTCGGTTGAGCAGTCGAGTCGCGGGGAAGGTTCGTTGCAGAAGTTACAGCCGGTAATGGTAGCGCTGATGCTTATTTTCATTATGCTGCAAATGCGCTCGTTCAGCGGCACCTTTATGGTCTTTGCAACCGCCCCGTTGGGATTGATTGGGGCCGTATTGGCGCTACTTGTATTCAACCAACCGTTTGGCTTCGTGGCACTGCTTGGTTTGACTGGCCTAGCGGGTATACTCATGCGCAATACCCTGATATTGACTCAGCAGGTATCCGACAACATGAAAGACGGCATGGAAACTTTTGGGGCTGTGGTCGAGGCTGCGGTACAGCGCGCTCGCCCAGTCATTCTCACCGCGCTTGCCGCCATGCTCGCATTTGTACCGCTAACTCAGGATAGCTTCTGGGGACCTCTTGCTTATGTCTTAATTGGTGGAGTTGGCGTAGGTACGGTCATTACCCTATTGTTTGTGCCCGCACTCTACGCCATGTGGTATCGCATTAGGGTTTAATTTTACGGCTTGATAACATAACCATTCTTCCAAATAGTCGATGGTTTTAGTAGAACCTTGAAATCGTCGAGTGGTGACTCAGTCACTGCGATAAGGTCAGCTTTCGCGCCTGCCTGAATGCGTCCGCGGTCGG
>DASSWH010000275.1:0-2561 GCA_035705175.1 Pseudidiomarina sp. | reverse complement strand
ACGTTGTGGTTGCGGTGGCTTCGATTAGACCTGCGCCTTGGTTCGCAGCGACAATTTCCCAGCCCATATTAGTCGCAACGGCTAACGCTTCAGCATACGCTTCCGCCGGAGCGGCCGCTGTGAAATAGGTCGTGATATCTGGATAGGCTTCACGTTGCTGTTCGGCGGTTTCTAGACCTGCATATTCAACCGGATTTGGAGCATCGGCCCGAAGTGGCGCGATAGCGACAAACTCTGGGGGATTATCAAGATCCGTGCTGATATCATGAATACGTGGCACACTCATTGCCGTTTGGTACTGCTGATAGGGTAAATAGAAACCTATTGCGCCCACAATAATTAGAGCAACCAACAGCGCCTGTTTTGCGCCAGTTGGTCGGCGGAAGATCATGAGCAATAATGCGAGTACGGCAACGACAACAGCTGCAATTGCGCTGTAACGAAGCAGCAAAAATGCATCGCCAAGGGTCAGCAACTCGAAGCGGTAAAGCGGTCCGGATAAGGCCAACGTAAGAATGGCGAGAATACCTATAGCAATGACAGCAAGAGTGAATTTGTTGAACATGGCAAATAATCCTTATTGTTATTGTTGCCGAAGATAAAAATAATCAATTAAATCCGGCTTGTTTTACGTTCGAATACACTAAATTGATCACTAATTCACGCAAATAAAGCTGCGCACATGAACAATTCAAGGCGTATTCTAGTATTGTTAAATCATTGAGAATAATAAAGGAAATAACTATGTCGGTGCGTACATTTCGGTTGTCGTTGGTTGCTCAAGGCTGCTTGATAGCCTGTAGTTCGGTCTGGATTCCGTCCGCGAATGCGTTGCAAGTAACAAATACTGACGCAAAATCATTGACTAATGAAACAACTGAAGTTATCGAAATTAAAGGCACTCGGACCGACGCGGCGGCGCTATCACCGCAAAGTGCTGGAATCGGTGATTTGTTTGGTGATACGCAAGCGCTCGCTGAACTCGCTCGTTCAGTCACTCCCATTTCGGCTGAGCTTATCGAGGCTGCCGCTGTTAACGATTTACATGACATTAATAAAGTCGCTCCAAACAGTTTTGCTGCGGCAGGATTTGGTGCGCCGAGTCTGCCAACTTTGCGTGGTCAACTCGGTGAGATTTTTCAGTTAGGGATGCGGCGTCAGGGCGGGAATAATGGTCTTGGCATTCCACTCTCCTTTAACAGCGTCGGACAACTTGATGTCGTTCGCGGATTACCACCCGTCATATTGGGTAGTACACAACGCACCGGCGGCTTTGTTAATATTCAACCGAAACGCGCAAATTTGAGTCAGGATCGTGGAACTGCGCTGCTGCAAGTTGGGGAATGGCAGAGTTATCGCGGGCAATTCGATTATAGTATGGTTCTTGACGAAGACAATGAAGCGCTTCGCGCCAGTGTCGAGGTCATACGTGAAGATAGTTTCTATGATTATAGTGAACACACCAGTGATGATGTGTTTTTGAGCTATCGCTGGCGTCCTGATAGTCAATCTGAACTCAATGTATTTGCTGAGTATTATGATGTCGAGTGGACTGATAACGCTGGCTTTAATCGACCGACACAACTGCTCATAGATGAGGGCTTATATGTAACAGGTCAAGGGCGTCAACCGAATGGATCCACGGTGCCAGGTGCTTTTGCGCTGGTGACGCCAGAAAGCTTAGTTGAGTTGCCACGCTCAAGTGTCTACACCGATCCCAACGATATTAATGGCGCTCAAACATTGCTGCTGCATGGCATCTACGAACGAGAGCTAAATCGTGAGTGGGCTTTTAGTCAACGTTTCTATTACCAACACCTAGATCGCGAAGAAATAGCGCAGAATTCGTTTGTGGAAATTGTTGATGGTGCACAGACCTTCGAGACTCGAGCTGAACTCCGATATGCCCGCTCGCCCGACGCGATCACGTGGTTAGGCGTAAATTTACGCATCAACGATGTGTTGGCTTACAGTCAATTCACAACCGAAGCCGATCTTCCCGTAGATTTGAGTGGTCCTTTAAGTAACCGCCGGATTCCGTTGACCCCAGCGCAACAAGCGCGTCTCGTTGAGTTGCGTCCGGGTGTGTTTGTGTCTCCGGGAACGCAATATGACCTCGATGGTGATGGCGTCGGAGATTTTAATCTATCCGATAGCACCGATTCGACCAGTCAGCAATGGGGGCTATTCGTTCAACATGAGCGGCACTTGACGGACACGCTGAAGCTTAATGGCGGACTCCGAGCTGATTATTATGATGTCACTGCTCGTGATCCTTTACCGCCGCAATCAGTGGTGCAACGTCCCGAAGATAGCTTGAGCGATTGGCTTTATGGTGCGCAATTGAGCATGCAGTATCAACCGAGCCGAGCGCATGTTTGGTATGCTAGCTGGAATCAGCAGGAAGCCACATCAAATAGCGTCGCAGGTGGGACTGTTCTGGGTGCCGATCAGAAAATTAATCCACTGAATTTTGCTACAGAAACGGATGCGTTTGAGGTGGGATATAAATACGCGCCAATGGCGGCAAGTTGGTATGCTGACGTGGCATGGTTTACCCA
>DASSWH010000274.1:0-9202 GCA_035705175.1 Pseudidiomarina sp. | reverse complement strand
CAACCCAGACCCCTTTGCGTGGATAAGCGGCAAGCTCCCACATGCCGCGTGGAATGCGAACATCCGTTATCATCGCGTCTTTATTGAAAATCAAATTGGGGCCCGCAAAAGCGGTGGCAACGTTGTCGGCATCTTCCATTTTATGACGCAGCGCAAAAACATATTCCGGATGCTGATGAAACTCGACGCCATTTAATAAGTGTTGTGGATTAATAACTAACGAGGTTACTCCCCACAGTTCGCCTTGCTCATCAAACACAGGCATGCGCGCAACAAAGGCTTCGCGGCCTTGCACCAATTGAATGGGACCGACCATGGTGATGTCCTGCGCAGCGATTGTACGCAGAATGTCTCCGTATTGTGATGCTGAAGTTCGATAATTGAAACCCAGTGCAGATTGATTGCCGGCCAACGGGTAAACAAAACGAATGACGAGGTCTGGTGCGAGAGCCAAATGTTCGATGTCGAGATCGGTCGAGAGGAATTCATCCATCAGTCGCTGCAATCGCAACCGATCAGGAGTATCTTGCCACAGTATTTCGGGGCGTAATGCACGGAGTACTAGGGTGTTGGCAAGGATCCGTTGCTCAAGTCGACCACGCATGGCAGTGAGTTGCTCGACCGCACGCCGCTTTTCGATCTCGAGTTGTTGTTGCCGTTCGCTATCGACCACTAAATACACGGCATAGAGCAGTGCTGAAGTGATAAACAGCAAGACCACAGCATAACGCACGATACGCCACTTTGAGCGTTCGCTGCTGTTTCCATCTTGTTGTTCAGTAGCCGCTTGACTCACGACACTACTCTTTATTTGTCTGCTCATTGTAAAAGACGATTATTGTTATTCTTGTGATGAGTGGACGCGACCTTTACGCATCATCCTGTAGATACAACTTCTCGTCAAGTGCTCAAACGTGCGTCCTTACACTCAACAAACCGCGCCGCTACACATCGCAAACACCACTTTTTTTCTTGACAGTAGGAAAGATCGGCACCTAGACTGTCACCTTGTGGGGATTTGTGGGTAAAAGTGGATCAATTATTATGTTTCGTGGTGCAGCATCATTAAGTCTAGATGAGAAGGGGCGTCTTGCGATACCAGCAAAGTATCGTAAAAGCCTCCTATTAGACTGTGATGGTCAAATGGTTTGTACCATAGATATCAAGCAACCTTGTTTATTGCTGTATCCGTTGCCCGAGTGGCAACTGATTGAACAAAAGCTCACCACCTTATCTAGCATGAACCCCGCAGAGCGTCGTCTCCAGCGGTTATTGCTGGGTCATGCTGAAGATTGCCAGATGGACAAAGCGGGACGCATTTTGATTGCGCCTACGCTACGCCAACATGCGGACTTAAGTAAAAAGATCATGATTGTTGGTCAATTGAACAAGTTCGAACTCTGGTCTGACGCAGCATGGCAAACTCAAGTTGCAGCCGATATGGCCGCAGAACAACAAGACGATTTGGCACTCAGTGAACGACTACAAGACTTCTCATTATAATGACAAAAGCGCCGCAACATGTCTCGGTGCTGTTACAGGAGTCGATTGAGGCTCTTGCGATCAGACCAGACGGACTGTATCTCGATGCTACCTTTGGAAGAGGGGGGCATTCACGGGCGATTTTGTCTCAGTTAAATGACCAAGGCCACCTTTATGCACTGGATCGCGACCCCACCGCGATAGCTGCTGCAGCGGAATTGGTTGACGATCCACGCTTTACCATCATCCACACTCCTTTCTCACAACTTGCCGACGTTGTCGAAACGCACCAGCTACAGGGGCGCTTGGACGGCATTTTATTCGATCTTGGCGTCTCATCCCCACAGCTTGACGACGCTGAGCGCGGTTTTAGTTTCATGCGTGAAGGCCCACTTGATATGCGCATGGATACCAGCACCGGCCCCACCGCTGCTGATTTTGTAAATACGGCGAGCGCCGACGAGATTGCCTTTGTTTTACGTGAATATGGTGAGGAGCGATTTGCTTGGCGGATTGCGCAAGCCATCGTCAAACAGCGCGAGGAACAACCCTTTACTACCACGAAGCAATTGGCTCAGTTGATTGACCAAGCGGTGCCGTTCAAAGACAAGCACAAGCATCCGGCGACTCGCAGCTTCCAAGCAATACGTATCCATGTAAATGGTGAGTTAGCCGAAATTGAAGCCGGATTAGCGGCGGCCATTCCGGCGCTCAAGGCGGACGGACGCCTTGCCGTGATCAGTTTCCATTCGTTGGAAGACCGCCTGAGCAAACGTTTTATGCGAGCACAAAGCCAAGGTCGACCAATACCGGCAGGATTGCCGGTGCGAGATGACGAGTTTGATCGAGGGCGGACGCTTCGGCTGGTGGGTAAGGCAATTAAGCCCAGTGCCGCGGAAATTAGTGCTAATCCACGAGCACGTAGCTCGGTTTTGCGGGTGGCTGCGAGGTTAGCTTATGACGACTAGTCGAGTGCCCGGCCTTATCAGCGTCTTAATGGACGATCTACGCCAGCAATTTGTGCTGGTTTTGCTGTTTATAATGGTCATCGTCTCAGCATTGACGGTGATCTATGTGGCACATGCGCACCGACAGCTCACTATAGAACGTGATGAGTTGTTGTCAGCGCGTGATCAACTTGATATCGAGTGGCGCCATTTGCAGATTGAAGAAACGTCTTTAACCGAGCATAGCCGCATTGAGCGAATTGCCGAGCAGCGTTTGGATATGGTGCGTCCAGAAGGACAACAGGAGGTGCTAGTGCCATGGCAATAAAATCTCCTCGTCCCAGCTTAAACAAACGGTTGAAGAAAATTCAGCCGCACTTAGCGCACGGTCGGTTTTACTTTGCGCTCGGCATGTTGTTCTTGGTGTTCACGTCGTTGGTTGCTCGTGCGGCCTACATTCAGGTCATTGAACCTGAGCGCTTGATTTTTGAAGGCGACCGCCGCTCATTGCGCGCGGATACCACCATGGTGCAGCGCGGCACTATTGTTGACCGGAATGGTCTTGAGCTGGCGGTGAGCGTACCCGTACAGACTGTTTGGGCAGATCCGAAGCAGTTACATGACGGTAACGGTTTAGCCGATCGTGAGCGTTGGTTGGCGCTGGCAGAAGTATTTCGTGTGAATGTGGATGATCTGATTGCCAAAGTTGATGATCCAACGCGGCGGTTTGTTTATCTCGAGCGTAAAGTGACTCCCGGTGTGGCTGACTTCGTTCGGCAGTTACGGATCCCCGGAGTACATTTGAAAACAGAATCACGGCGATTTTATCCAGTGGGTGAAATTGCCGCGCATGTAGTGGGTTTTACCGATATTGATGGCCGTGGAATCGAAGGCCTCGAAGCTATTTATGATCAAGTACTTACCGGTATTCCCGGTGAGCGTGTTTATCGCAAGGATGCGCAAGGACGGGTTGTTGAGGAGATTCGCGTCACCGCTGCTCAAGAACCACAACAACTCACATTGAGTATCGACCAACGTCTGCAATCACTCGCTTATTCCGAACTAAAAAAAGCCGTGCGCTATCATCAGGCAACGTCCGGGTCAGCGGTAATTGTGGATGTGAAAACAGGTGAAGTACTCGCGATGGTCAACAGCCCGTCCTTTAACCCTAACAACCGCAACGATATGCAGTCACATAAACTGCGCAATCGGGCAATTACTGACGCTTATGAGCCAGGTTCAACAATGAAGCCGTTGGCGGTATTAGCTGGGCTTGAAGCAGGAGTTATCCGCAAAGACGACATCATTGACACGCATCCGGGTTGGATGCGCTTGGGTGGTCGGCGTGTCAGCGACCCAAAAAATCACGGTGAATTGACGGTCAGTGAAGTGTTGGAGAACTCCAGCAATATGGGCTCTGCGCGGATTGCTTTAGAAGCCGGCATCGACAATATGCTGTCCACCTATGCAGCACTCGGACTGGGTAATGATACGGGAGTTGCGATGCTGGGTGAAAGCTTCGGTATCTTGCAAAATCGCCGCCGCTGGTCCGATTTCGAAATTGCAACGCTTTCGTTTGGTTATGGATTATCGGTGACCACACTCCAACTTGCTCAAGCCTATGCAATTATTGGCAATGGTGGCGTCAAACGTCCATTAAGCATCCAACGCCGTGAGGGCATTCCAGAGGGTGAGCAAGTTGTTAGTCGCGAGAATGCTGAAGCAGTGCTCAGCATGCTTGAGAATGTTGTGATGAAAGGCTCAGCAAAAGAAGCACGAGTGCGTGGTTATCGGGTTGCGGGAAAAACTGGAACATCACGCAAAGCTATTGCAGGTGGTTATGGCGATGAGTACGTCACCCTGTTCGCGGGTATTGCACCGGTCAGCGATCCGCGCATTGCGGTCGTGGTGACGGTGAATGAACCGAGTGGAGATGAATATTACGGCGGAAACGTGTCTGCTCCGGTGTTTGCAGAAATTGTTGGTGATGCGCTGCGCATCATGAATATAGCGCCAGACAATTTGGCAGACACACAACCTCAAGTAGCCGGCCTCGCGGGCGCAACTGTCGCTGGAGGTCGCGATGATTAAGCTCAGTCACTTATTGCCGAATTATCCATTACCGCTACCCGAAGTACCGGTTACTGGGCTCAAGCTCGACAGTCGTCAAGTAGCTGGTGGCGATGTGTTTGTTGCGGTGCCAGGCTACCAGAGCGATGGTCGTCAGTTTATAGACGCTGCGCTCGACGCCGGTGCGATTGCTGTGCTGGCCGAGTCTGACAGTTATGGCGTTGAGCAACGTGGCACCACGATTGTCATTGAAGTGCCACAATTGAAGAACGAGTTGTCATTTATTGCGGCACGTTTCTTTAACCATCCCGCGCAGCACATGCGTGTGATTGGGGTCACTGGCACCAATGGCAAAACCTCAGTCACTTATATCGTTGCTCAGCTGTTAGAAGCACTTGGTGAGAAATCAGGTGTTATTGGCACCACCGGTAGTGGGTTCCCTGGTCGTTTGGTACCGGAAACACACACCACTCCAGATGCGGTTGCTGTGCAGCAACGTTTATCCGCTCTGCGCGCAGAGGGAGCCCAGAATGTAGTCATGGAGGTATCGTCGCATGCATTAGTTCAGCGTCGCGTTGAGGCTATTGCATTTGCGGCAGGAATTGCCACCAACATCAGTCGTGATCATCTTGATTACCATGGCACGATGGCAAATTATGCAGGTGCAAAACGACGATTGTTTACCGAGTTGGATACACAAATCAGCGTGCTCAATGCGGACGACAGCGCTGTGGCTGCATGGCTCCCAGATCGGACCGACAGCTGGCGCTTTGCAACAACACCACAGAATACGAAACGCAGTGTGTGGGCGAGTGATATCCAGTACACCGAGAGCGGAACTGCGTTTATCGCGCATTTACGAGTAACCGATGCCGTGCAACAAGTCCGAGTCAGCAGTCCGTTATTAGGTGGATTTAATGTTTTCAATGTGCTTGCGGCAATGACGACATTGTGTGCATTGCACTATCCGTTTGACGCTGTTGCCAAAGCAGTCGCAAATCTACAGCCCATTCCTGGGCGTATGGAGACCTTCACCGCACCGCAGCGACCTCTCGTCATTGTTGATTACGCACATACACCCGATGCGTTGCAGCAAGTTCTTCAGAATTTGCGACGGCATTGTAAAGGACAACTTTGGTGTGTCTTTGGTTGTGGTGGTGACCGTGACCGCGGTAAACGTCCACAAATGGGGCAAGTAGCTGCACAGTATGCGGATCGAGTCATTGTTACCGATGACAATCCACGTACCGAAGCGCCTGAACACATCGTGCAAGACATTATGGCCGGTATTCACCAACGCCACCAGGTGCACATTCAACATGGTCGGCGTGACGCCGTCGCTGCAGCGATTGATGCCGCCAAACCAGAAGATATCGTGCTGTTAGCCGGCAAAGGGCATGAAGATTATCAGATTATTGGCCGCGAGCGCATCGATTACAACGAACGCGCGTGGGTTGCCGAACGGATGCAACAATCAATCGAGGTGCGCTCATGATAACGGTGAGTTTACAGTGGATAGCAGCGGCGGTAGACGGTGAGCTTCAAGGTGAACATTGCACAATTAATAGTGTCAGTACGGATACGCGTTCATTACCGCCAGGATGCCTATTTATTGCCTTAAAAGGTCCTCATTTCGATGCGCATGACTTTGTTGCGGACGCAATTGACCAAGGTGCTGCAGCCATAATGGTGGAGCGTGCGATTGATAACGATACTCGGCGCGGTGTTGCGCAGATTATTGTACCCAATACGCGTCATGCGCTGGGGCAGTTGGGAGCCGCAGTGAAAGCGCAGGTGGCGCCCAAAACGATTGCGATTACCGGAAGTAGCGGTAAGACCACCGTGAAAGAGATGCTTGCCGCGATATTGAAAACGCGCGGTGATGTCTTGGCAACCCGTGGCAACTTTAACAACGACATCGGTTGCCCGCTCACGTTGTTGCGTCTTGAGCCTCAGCATGAATTTGCAGTGATTGAACTCGGTGCCAACCACCCTGGTGAAATTGCTTACACTACTCGATTGACCATGCCCGATGTGGCGATTATTAACAACGTTGCGCCGGCCCATGTTGAGGGGTTTGGCTCGGTGCATGGGGTATTTCGTGCGAAAACTGAAATATTCCGAGGTCTTGGTCCGGATGGTATTGCACTAACCCCTGCGCATTCAGAATTTGCCGACTGTTGGCAGCAAGAACTAGCGGATCGTAAACATTTTACCTTTGGTCGTGAGTCGACAACGCATCATCCTGATATTTCCGCATCTGCTGTTGAATTGGATGACCAGGGTTGTGCCAGCTTTACCGTGACTATTCCAGCAGCACTGGTGACATCCGGTTCAGCGACACAACAGTCTGCCCGCGTGCAACTGTCATTGCCAGGTTTACACAACGTTGACAATGCATTAGTAGCCATTGCGGCTGGGCTTGCGGTAGGTTGTGCGCTGTCGGATGCAGCCACTGCACTGAGCCAATTAACACCAGTAAGCGGACGTCTCAATGTCATGACATTGTCACCGCAATTACGTCTCATCGACGATACCTATAATGCCAATGTGGGTTCGGTCAAAGCCGCGCTGGATACGCTCGCGGCGTATCCAGGTTTTCGGTTGATGATTCTTGGTGATATGGGTGAACTGGGTGCGCAAGCCCGACAATATCACGAGGAGGTCGGCGCTTATGCTATTCAAGCGGGCATCGACAATTTATACACCCTTGGAGTGTTGAGTCAAAGCGCTAGCGACGTATTCAATGGTCGTGGTGGTCGTCACTTCTCCCAATTCGAGACGTTGATTGAAGGCATCATCCAGGCAGTGCAACACGCCACTGCTCCAGTGACCATCCTGGCAAAAGGATCACGCAGTGCCCATATGGAACGCGTGATAGACGCCTTGAAAGAGCGCCGAGACGAACTGCAACCCAGTCTCACCGAAAAAGGAAAACACGCATGTTAGTGTGGTTGGCGGAGTATTTAACCCAATATGCGACGTTCTTTAACGTCTTTTCGTATTTGACGATGCGCGCCATTCTTAGTGTGTTGACGGCATTACTCATTGCGCTATGGATGGGGCCTGGGCTAATTCGCTGGTTACAACGCTTACAAATTGGTCAGTCAGTGCGTGATGACGGCCCGCAATCTCATCTGAGCAAGGCGGGCACGCCGACCATGGGTGGCGTATTGATTATTGCCGCCATCATCATTTCAACGCTGCTGTGGGCTGATCTTGGGAATCGCTACGTGCAAGTGCTACTCGGCGTCGTGCTTGGCTTTGGCCTCGTTGGCTTTATCGATGATTACCGTAAAGTGGTGCAAAAGAATTCAAAAGGCTTACCAGCTCGCTGGAAATACTTTTGGCAGTCGGTAATAGCGACTGCTGCAGCCGTTTTCCTTTACGCCAACGCAACGGTCGGCGCGGAAACGCAATTACTCGTACCTTTCTTTAAAGACATCATGCCGCAGCTTGGTTTGATGTATATCGTGCTGGCGTATTTTGTCATTGTTGGAACGAGTAATGCGGTCAATCTTACCGATGGACTGGATGGGCTCGCTATCGTTCCCACGATCATGGTCGCCGCAGCATTAGGTATCTTTGCCTATGCAGCCGGAAACATAAACTTTGCTGCGTATCTGAATATTCCGTATTTACCGTTAGCAGGCGAATTGATTATTGTCTGCACCGCAATCTGTGGTGCTGGGTTGGGCTTCCTTTGGTTCAATACCTATCCGGCACTCGTCTTTATGGGTGACGTGGGCTCGCTCGCGCTAGGTGCAGCGCTCGGTATGATCGCGGTATTGGTTCGCCAAGAATTTGTGCTGCTCATCATGGGCGGCGTGTTTGTCATGGAAACGGTATCGGTGATGTTACAAGTTGGCTCCTATAAATTACGCGGTAAACGCGTGTTTCGAATGGCGCCTATTCATCATCATTATGAATTGAAGGGTTGGCCCGAACCGCGCGTTATCGTGCGCTTCTGGATCTTGTCGTTGGTGTTTGTCCTGATTGGACTCGCCACTTTGAAACTAAGATAAGGCAGCAACAGAACAATGCCAGTTATGCTGAATAAATCGCTTGCACAATATGACACCGTTGGTGTGGTCGGTATCGGCCAGACTGGGTTGTCTGTTGTACGCCATTTATTAGCACAGGGTGTTGAACCGGTCGTTTTTGATACTCGCGAACAGCCCGCTAGTTTAGCCGCCTTAACCGAGATTCATGCTGGACTGGAAGTCCAGTTGGGCCCGCTTGATCCAGCATTACTCTTGCAAATGGATATTTTAGTGGTCAGTCCTGGCGTCGATCTTCGCTTACCAGAACTGCAGTTAGCAGCTGACGCAGACATCCCGTTAATTGGCGATATCGATATTTTTGCCCGCCTAGCCACGAAGCCAGTGATTGGTATCACAGGCTCAAATGGAAAGTCCACCGTGACGCGGTTGACGGCTGCATTGCTTGAGGCTGCCGGCAAACGTGTAGCCATTGCTGGCAACATTGGAATTCCGGTACTCGATGTCGTTGCTATGGATGCAGAGCTCGACCTCTATGTACTTGAACTATCGAGCTTTCAATTGGAACTCATGCAAAGTTTAAGCTTGGCCGCCGCAACCGTGTTGAATGTCTCTGACGATCATATGGATAGGTACTATACCCGTCGCGATTACGTCGATGCGAAGCAGCGTATTTATCAAAATGCGCGTTGGGCAGTGTGG
>DASSWH010000273.1:0-4863 GCA_035705175.1 Pseudidiomarina sp. | reverse complement strand
CGCACTGCGTTCCATTTTTCCGAGCCGGGTTTGGCGGCTTGTTCCCACAACTTGCCAGCTTCGCCGAAGCGATCTTGCTCATCGTTGTAGTTGTATTCTGGCGAGTAATCTTGAATCGCTTGGCCGTCAAACAGTGCTTCCGGCAAGCCATACCAATGCTCCATGGTAGTGAGGCCCTGGCGCGCAGAATCTAATACGTTGGTGCGCACCACATTCAGCTGCGCGTGATGCATCATCGTGCCGAGATTTTGCTGTTGCGCTTCATCGAGGGCGGCGGCCATGACTCGCGGAGTTGCACCGAAGAACTTAATCCCAGCAGCGCCTTGGCGTTTAATTTCGCGCACCCACTCACGCGCTTGTTCCGCATTAAAAATGGGCTCTTCACTACCCATACCAAACCCCACATAAGGCACAATGCGCGGCGACACGATGCGATTCGCTTCAGCCTCTTGTTGATGCCATTGCACCCAATCTAGGCCATTAAAACTGCCCGGCTCACGTACAGTGGTGATGCCATGTGCCAGCCATAACTTCAGGACATAATCAGCAGGAATATTCTCCGCGGAGCCGCCAATATGACCGTGCATATCGACAAAACCTGGCAAAATATAGTGACCACTCACATCCATTTCACGGTCGCCCGGTTGGACAACAGGTCGACCTGCCGGTTTGATGGGAACGCCCGGATGACCGACGCTCACCACATTCACAATGCGGTCATTTTCAATCACAATATCGACAGGTCCATAAGCAGGCGCACCCTCACCATTCACCAAAATACCGCCGCGCAGAATCAATCGTTGATGCGGCCCATCACCGCGTTCACCGCGCTCTGTCGCTTTCGGTGGCGGAGCTGCCAAGACGCTGGAACTGAAGAGTACGGCACAGCTGAGTGTGGTGAGGATAGTCATTAGTTGTCGCATCATGGTATAACGCTGCCTTATGGAACCAAATAAAAACGAGCATAACAGCACCATGCGAACGCGGCAATTGCGGCGCGAACTGCTGACCGCACGAGCCAGCCTATCCAGCGCAGAGCGCCAAGCGGCTGCAGCCCAAATCATGCAACGGTTACAGCAACTGCCCGAGTTTCAGCAGCCTATTCGGGTGGGCAGCTATGTCAGCGTGCATGCCGAAGTCAGTACGCAAGCGCTCAATCAGTGGTTACTGCAAGCGCATCAGTTGGCGGTGCCTGTACTGCACCCGTTTCGGGCCGGAAATCTGCTGTTTCTAAATGTCACACCAAACACCCAGTGGCATTCCAACGCTTTTAAGATTCCTGAGCCCAAACTACGTTGCCCAGATATCGCACCACTCGCCACACTTGATGTGCTGTTGGTACCCTTAGTTGGGTTCGATCGTCATGGTAATCGCTTGGGCATGGGAGGCGGTTATTATGACCGTACCTTGGCAGCCTGGCAGGCTGGGCGCTTGCCGCGACTATTACCGATTGGCTTGGCTTATGACCAACAATGTGTTGCAAGCCTTCCTGCGCAAGCTTGGGATGTCCCACTTCCACGCATTATTACCCCGACGAAGCTGTGGGATTTTCGCCGTTAGAGGCGTATACTAAACACCCATAACCGAAAGCTCTTATCAGAACGCAAGTATCTGCGTCATCGGCTCCCGCACGTCAAGAATAAGGTATGGAATCGACATGTCTACCTCTCAAGATCGCCTCAAGCAGCAAGCAGCAGAAGCAGCACTTCAGTACGTCAAACCCAATACCATTATCGGTGTCGGAACCGGCTCCACCGTAAACTTTTTTATCGATGCTTTGGCAACCATGAAGAACGATATTGAAGCAGCGGTCTCGAGCTCTGATGCGTCGACACAACGCCTGCGCAAGATAGGAATTGAAGTGATTGAGCTCAACAATGCCACTGAAGTGCCGGTATACATTGATGGTGCCGATGAGATTGATGAGCACTTTCGGATGGTTAAAGGGGGCGGTGGTGCCCTCACCCGTGAAAAAATCATCGCCGCAGTTGCGAAGCAATTTGTCTGTGTTGCCGATACCAGTAAGCTCGTCGGTCGACTTGGTCAATTCCCAGTTCCCATTGAAGTCATACCCATGGCACGCTCGTATGTGGCACGAGAAATTGTTCGTTTGGGCGGCGACCCCGTCTGGCGCCAAGGTTTCGTCACGGACAACGGCAATCTCATTTTGGATATTCACAATCTTGATATCCTCAACCCCGTGCAATTAGAAGAACAACTGAATAATATCGTCGGAGTGGTTACCAATGGCTTATTCGCGCGTCGTGGCGCCGATATCGCATTAATTGCCTCTGAGTCAGGCGTTCAAACCCGTACCCGTTAATCGCTCACTGCAAAGGAAGACCAATGAGTTTGGTATCACTCGATAAAGATCGCATCAAAATTTTGTTGTTGGAAGGCGTGCATAACAGCGCTATTGAAGTGCTCAAGCAGCATGGTTACAGCAATATCACCGCCTTAAAAACCTCGCTCAATGAAGATGAACTGTGCGAAGCGGTTAAAGATGTGCACTTTATCGGGATCCGCTCGCGTACCCAACTCAATGCTCGCGTATTTCAGGCGGCGGACAAGCTCGCTGCGGTTGGCTGTTTTTGTATCGGCACCAACCAAGTCGACCTCGACGCCGCGCGTGAGCATGGGGTGGTGGTCTTTAATGCGCCATTTTCGAACACCCGCAGCGTGGCTGAGTTGGTTCTCGCTGAAATTATTATGTTGTTGCGCCGTATTCCACAGAAAAATGCGGCTGCGCACCGTGGTGGCTGGGACAAAGCAGCCAAGGGTTCTTTTGAGGCCCGCGGCAAGGTTCTCGGTATTATCGGTTATGGCCATATTGGTAGCCAGCTCAGTATCTTGGCTGAACAATTGGGCATGCAGGTACGTTATTACGATATCGAAACCAAGCTGTCGTTAGGTAATGCGCTACAAGTTCGAAGTCTCGACGAGCTCCTTGCACAGTCTGATGTCGTGACCTTACACGTTCCGGAAACCCCGCAAACGCAATGGATGATTGGTGCTAAACAATTGGCCAAGATGAAGCCAGAAGCCGTGCTCATTAACGCCTCACGTGGCACGGTAGTGGCTATTGATGCGCTCGCTGAAGCATTAAAATCAGGTCAGTTGTCAGGCGCAGCCATTGACGTGTTCCCAGTCGAACCAAAAGGCAATGATGATGTATTTGAGTCACCACTGCGCGGCATTGACAACTGCATTTTGACGCCACATATCGGCGGCTCTACCGAAGAAGCGCAAGAAAATATCGGCATTGAAGTGGCCGGTAAACTGGTGCGTTATTCGGATAACGGCTCTACGTTGTCAGCCGTCAACTTCCCAGAAGTGGCATTGCCGACTCACGCTGGCTCACGGCGTCTTTTGCATATTCACCACAACCGCCCCGGCATGCTGACGCGTATCAACCAAATATTGGCCGAACAAAACATCAACGTTTCAGGACAGTACTTACAGACCGACAGCCAAGTAGGTTATGTGGTGATTGATATTGAAACCCCACCCAAGAGTACCATTGCCGATGATTTGCTCATCGAAATGCGAGCCATTGACGGTACTATTAAGGCCCGCGTGCTCTATTAGCACGCGTTTATCCCGAGCAATTCGCATTTATCGAGAGTAATTCCCATTTTATCTTGACTAATTCGCAGTCATGGTCTTTTATCTATACTAATTCGCAAAATAACTACTTTTATCTTGCGTAATTCACATAGATGAGACAAGAATGCAGAAAAAGGCACCCACATTAATATTCCCACAAGACACTAGCGACGCAAAACGTCTCTCGCGTGAAGTCCGAAGCGGAAGGCTTAAACGCATTCGCCAAGGTATATACACAGATGCTAATTGGGAAGATATTCCGCAGTTATTACATAATCGTTGGTATGAAATCGTTGCTTACTTGTACCCTACAGCTATAGCGTCCCATACCACTGCAGCAAGTCTCAAACCAGAAAACAATACGGTTCATATTACTGCAGAAGTGGGTAGACAGAATAAAATCGCGATTGGCGAAGACTTGATTATTGAAGTCCACCCTGGTGATGTAAATACATTGACCGAACGTTTTCGCCCGGAGCTAAACCGCAGTTCGCCAGCCCGATTTTTGATGGAGAATCTACAGCGTGCTCATCAAGATGTGCAGCTACCTAAAGCACGAGGTCAGCATTGGGTAGAACAAGAGCTGGTTAAATATTTAACACGCTACAGTGAAGCTGGTTTAAATGCGCTTCGCGACCAAGCAAAAAAGCACTATCAACGACTCGATATGGCGGACGAGTTTCAGCAACTGGACCAACTGATTAGTGCCTTGCTCTCAACACATGCCGCCGATGTGTTACAGAGCTCACTGGCTATCGCCACAGCAAAACGTGAGCCCTATGATCAGACCCGCTTGGAGTTGCTGACACAACTTAAAGATTATCTCCTTCGTTGCGAGTTTCCGGAGCGCCCATACCAATACAATAAGTCCAGTTGGCGTCACTTGTCTTTCTTTGAAAGTTACTTTTCGAACTACATTGAAGGCACCGAATTTGAAATCAACGAGGCCGAACAGATCGTATTCTCAAAACGAGAAATTATAAATCGCTCGGCCGATAGTCATGATGTGCTCTCAGTGTTTGAAATTGTCCAAGACTACACTGAAATGGTAACGGTACCGAGTTCCGCTGACGATCTGCTCCAGCGACTTTGTCATCGCCATCGCATCATCATGCATGCACGCCCAGAAAAGCGCTCTGGGGAGCTTAAATCAGAACCGAATAAGGCTGGTGATACGTTGTTTGTGTTACCGAGTCACGTGGAAGGAACTATCGCGCAAGCGTTTACGTTATACCAACAACTTCCGATTGGAATGCC
>DASSWH010000272.1:0-4749 GCA_035705175.1 Pseudidiomarina sp. | reverse complement strand
TCAAGTCGGACAAACAGCGGAGGTTTACGACTTGCATCAACACGAGCGCGTTCGTGGAGAAGTGATCTACATTGCGCCGGTGATGACTGGAGGGCATATCGCTCGGGCGCGAGTGCTTATTGATAATCCGGCGGGTCATTGGCGGCCTGGTATGCATGTAAAAGCGGATGTAAATACCCGTCAGCGAGATGTAACTTTAGCGGTTCAAGTGGATGCCATTCAGTCTTTTCGCGACATGCCTGTAGTGTTTGCGCAGTACGGAAACACGTTTGAAGTTCGCATGGTAGAGCTTGGTGAAAGTGACGGAGAATATACCGAAGTGACCGGCGGTCTAGCTCCAAATACTCCTTATGTAATCGGCAACAGCTACATACTCAAAGCTGATGTTCTCAAAGACGGCGCGAGCCATGACCATTAAGGGGCGAATTTATGATTGATTTACTGATTCGGTTCGCCGTTCAACGTCGATGGTTGATCATGGCGGCAACAATACTTATTGCAGGTGTTGGCGTCTTTAGTGCGCTTAAACTGCCAATTGATGCAGTACCGGATATTACCAATGTGCAGGTGCAAATCAACACAGAAGCCTCCGGCTATTCCCCGCTAGAAACAGAGCAGCGCATTACTTATCTGGTTGAGAATGCGATGGCGGGTATACCAGACCTCAACTACACCCGCTCAATATCTCGATACGGCTTATCGCAAGTAACCGTGGTGTTTGAGGAAGGAACCGATATCTATTGGGCTCGCCAGCAAATCAGCGAACGCTTGCAGATGGTCAGAGGTGAACTGCCTGTCGATGTTGAGCCAGCGCTTGGACCAATAGCGAGCGGTTTAGGTGAGATCTTTACATACATCGTCAGCGCCGATGCTGATGCGCGAGATGAGAATGGTCAACCCTACACAGCAGAATCGCTTCGTACCTTGCAAGACTGGGTAATCCGTCCTCAATTGGTCAAAGTTCCGGGTGTGACCGAAATCAATACTGTTGGTGGCTATGAGCGCGAGTACCAAGTCTCTCCGCACCCCGGAAAGTTGCTCGCTTATAAAATCTCGGTAGACGATGTTTTTCGAGCATTGCAGCTCAACAATACCAACGCTGGTGCGGGCTATATTGAGCGTAACGGCGAACAATGGCTAGTTCGCTCTCCCGGTCAACTACAATCCTTAGTGGATATTCGTAATGTGGTTGTTACCAAACGTGATGACGCACCAGTGAGGGTGAAAGATGTTGCGGATGTGTCGTTTGGTGAAGAGCTACGAACAGGAGCTGCTACGGCTGACGGTGAGGAGGTGGTGCTTGGGACCGCAATGATGTTGATTGGCGAGAACAGTCGTATTGTGTCTGAAGCGGTTGCTAAGCGTCTGGAGGAGGTGCAGCTCAGCTTACCCGATGGTGTAACGGTCGAGTCCGTTTATAATCGTACAACTCTGGTTGAGAAAACCATTGCGACCGTCGAAAAGAACCTGTTCGAAGGAGCAGTTCTTGTTATTGTGGTGCTGTTTCTTTTGCTTGGAAATGTCAAAGCTGCACTCATTACGGCACTGGTTATTCCATTGAGCATGTTATTCGCTATCACGGGTATGGCGGCTAATCGTGTGTCCGGTAACTTAATGAGTCTAGGTGCAATAGATTTCGGCATTATCGTCGATGGCGCCGTCATTGTTGTCGAAAATGCCTTACGTCGGCTCGGATCAGCACAACAAAGGCTAGGGCGTTTATTGACGACCAAAGAGCGCTTACAGGAAGTGTTTGAGAGCACACGTGAAGTGTTTAATCCTGCGGTATTTGGTGTGTTGATCATTATGTTGGTTTACTTACCAATATTTGCACTTAGTGGCGTTGAGGGAAAAATGTTTCATCCTATGGCATTCACCGTTGTGTTTGCATTGCTGGGTGCGCTTATTTTTTCTATGACGTTTGTACCAGCCGCGCTTGCGATTTTCGTGAAAGGCAAAGTTTCACATGGTGAAAATCGTCTTATGCGCGGGGCTAGACGACTTTATGAGCCGCTTTTGAATACGTCTCTGAAACGACCCATTGTGATTGTCTTGGTCGGTTTGAGTCTGTTTATGGGATCAATCTATCAAGCCTCGAAAATGGGAACAGAATTCCTGCCACAATTGGATGAAGGCGACTTAGCGCTGCACGCATTGCGTATTCCCGGTACGGGCCTCCAACAATCGGTCGATATGCAATTGCAACTTGAGGAAGTGATTGCTGAATTCGACGAAGTAAAACGGGTATTTTCAAAAATCGGAACCCCCGATGTTGCGACTGATCCCATGCCCCCGAGTGTTGCAGATACGTTTGTTATTCTGAAGCCAAAGAGTGAATGGGCGGATGCAGAAAAAACAAAAGATGAGTTTGTTGCTGAGTTGAGGGAAGCTGTCGAGCAAATACCCGGTAACAAATATGAGTTCACGCAACCCATCGAGATGCGGTTTAATGAGCTGATCGCGGGTGTTCGTGCAGATGTCGCTGTGCGTATCTACGGTGACGACCTCGACCAGTTGAAAGCGCTCGGTGATGAGGCTGTAGAGATCATTGCTGGCGTTGACGGTGCGGCAGATGTTCGAGCAGAACAAATGACCGGCTTACCAACATTGTCAGTGACACCGCAACGTGATCATCTCGCGCTACTTGGATTATCCGTTCAGGACGTTCAACGTGCAGTTCAAAGCGCTGTCGGCGGTTTAGTTGCCGGAACAATTTATGAAGGAGATAAACGGTTTCGGTTGATGGTTCGTCTGGATGAATCTTGGCGCACAGATATCGAAGCGTTAAGGCAGCTGCCTGTTACCGTGCCCCAAGCGAGCAACCCGGAGCTTCAGTACGTCCCATTGGGGGAAATCGCAGACGTTGAACTGACGGTTGGGCCCAATCAGATCAACCGGGAAAGTGGTAAACGCAATGTCATTGTAAGCGCCAATGTTGTCGATCGTGATTTGGGGTCATTTGTTGAGGACATTCGGCAACAGTTACAAAGCGATATATCACTACCAACTGGATATTGGATCGATTATGGCGGCACGTTTGAGCAACTTCAATCAGCGTCTCAGCGTTTAGCAATCGTGGTACCGTTGACGTTATTACTTATCTTTGGACTGTTGTACAGCGCATTCAACTCACTGACAAATGCCTTAATTATATTCACCGGTGTGCCGCTCGCGCTCACAGGCGGTATTTTGGCTCTCTCATTACGCGGTATGCCTCTGTCAATCTCTGCGGCTGTTGGATTTATTGCGTTGTCTGGAGTTGCCGTGTTAAACGGTGTGGTGATGTTATCGTTCATTCAACAGTTACGAGATGAGGGCAAAGCTATCATTGAGGCTGTGTACGAGGGTGCTCGTCAACGATTGAGGCCTGTGCTTATGACGGCACTAGTGGCGAGCTTTGGGTTCATCCCAATGGCGTTTAACACAGGCACGGGCGCTGAGGTTCAACGGCCTTTAGCAACGGTTGTCATTGGCGGAATTGTTTCGTCGACATTGTTGACGCTGGTTGTTCTGCCGGCGCTTTACCTGCTGATAAGCAGACTCAGAATAAGATCGTCTCATTCGTAATCTTGCTGTTTTGGAAGTTGGGTCGAAAGATCCAACTTCCATTCAAATACCCCCGAGCCATCATTACTAATGGCGAAGATACACCTATCGTTTTCAATCGTTTATTTTGGTCATGTCGCGAGCGAGAAGTTTAGCGACAATAGGTGAAGTAATCATTTGAATGACGGCAAAAAATGCAGCGGGAATTGCAATTTCAGGGGGAAGCCCAGATGCAGCAACAAAAGCAGCGGCAATGCTAAACTCCTTTTTACTGACTGTAAAAAGATAAGTGATCATTTCTTGTCGGTCATTGGTAAACAACCGGGACGTCATACCAACCAAATAGCCCATTAGATTAAGGCATAATGCTGCTCCGCCGATCACAAACGCATACCAGCCGTAACCAATGATAGTTTCAGCATTCGGCCCTACAACAGCGAGCAGTATCAAAAGATAGATCACCGAGCCGACACCTGCATAAGTTGAGTCATGTCGTGCAAAGAAGCTCGAAAAACGCGTGCGTAAACTAACACCGACGACCGTTGGAACAAGAACGACCAACATCAACTCAAGAATAATCGTGGCTAAGGGAACGGTTAGCTGAATGCCTGTTAACCATAAAAATAAGAAGGGAACGATGAATGGCGACAGCGCAGTATTGACTGCGTTAAAGACGGCCGCTAAAGCAACATTGCCTCGAGCCATCAGCACTAATAATGGCGAAGAGACATCTGTTGGCAGCGTGCCGAGTAGGGCTTGGCCTGCCGATAACGAGCCGCTGCCGAAGAAAAGTCTTCCGGTCAGCCATCCTGCAATCGACATGGGTCCATAAACGAGACCCAACGCCCACAATTGCCGTGATGGTTTACGTAGCACCATTCGTACATCGTGCGCATCAAAGGTTAAACTGATGACCAGCATTAACAAAGCCAGTAGTAGTCCGATAGAGCCTTCAAAGAAGCGTCCCGTTTCGGGCAGAAGTAATCCTAGCGCTGCGACACTGATGACAAACCAGACAAGGTTGGATTCAATAAAAGAGAAAAGCGAGAGATATGTAAATCCTTTTTACTTGGCGGACAATTATGCTTTGTTTAGCGCGCTTATTCTGTTGCCAGAATTATACGTCAATTTGATTTGGCTGCCATGCTTACCACATAAATATAAGACACAAACTCCTGCGCGAACGGCCGCATTTGTCTGGCT
>DASSWH010000271.1:0-8264 GCA_035705175.1 Pseudidiomarina sp. | reverse complement strand
CAGCCACAGCGAGTTAATGGCGGAGAGCTCAATGGGTACTGGCATCCAGCCCATCATGGCGACCAAAAACGCTAGCGCTGAGAGTTTCCATGGTGACGGCGGCACAAAATCAGGTGCTACGGTTACCGGTTGTTGCGCGGCAATAATCACGGCAGCAACCGTCGCCACGGTGAGACTGAGCATGATCCACTTGGACAACCGATCAAGAGTTCGATACTGCCCTGCCAATAAGATAAACAAGCACGCCAGTAGTAAAATCCAGCACAGCAAAGTGACCGACAACTGTGGCGTAAACCATTGCAACAAACTCGCTGTGAGGAGCAATACGCCTGCGGTATTCACCACCGCCGCCACCACATTTAAAACGGTAAACAGCTGCAAATACCAACGCCCTTTGCGGTAATAGCCAGAAATCAGGCTTTCGTTATTTTGTAGCGTGTAGGTCACACCGAAGCGGAAGAATGGATACTTCAACACATTCACCGCCAGTATCACCCACCACAATTCCCAGCCGAATAAAGCGCCAGCTTGGGTGGACGCCACCAAATGAGAAGCGCCAACTGCTGCTGCCGCGAGAATAATACCGGGACCGAGTGCCCGTAACCGAGATGATGTAGGTAGATTCATGGCTCTTACTTGTTGTTATTGTTGGCCGTAGCCAAAGCATAGCTGGAAATTCTGAGAAACAGAATTGACATTTTAGATATTCGATTTACCATATATACGAAATTACACATATGTCGGTATTGGCAATGAAACGAGTCATCTTTCTCTGCACAGGTAATTCAGCACGCTCGCAGTTGGCGGAAGCTTTGCTGCGTCATCAAGCTGGGCACTTTTTTGAAGTTTATAGTGCGGGTTCGCAGCCACATGACATCGACCCACGCACCATTGCCACACTGCAAAAGTTCCATCTACCCGTTGATGGGCTACAAAGTAAATCGATCGATGAATTTGCTGGGCAGAGTTTCGATTACGTGATCACCCTATGCGACAAGGCTCGTCAGGAATGTGCGCAGTTACCCCAAGCTCGCGAAGTCATTGCCTGGGACTATCCTGACCCGCGTACCAGCAATAATCCACGCGCTTTCGAGCTGACTCTGCAAGAGCTCAATGAGCGCATCAAAATGTTTGTTCTGGTTCAGAGCAAAGAACAGAAAAGCGCTCTAACGCCGGTGATCAACCCTTTGCAGTTGTTCAAATGCCTGGCAGACGAGACGCGACTGGCAGTGATGTTGTTGTTGCAGCATCGTGGCACCTTATCAGTCACTGAATTAGCGCAGGCATTACAGGAAAGTCAGCCGAAGGTCAGTCGACATTTAGCGCAATTGCGCGGGTGTGGACTAGTCTTAGATGAGCGGTGTAATCAGAACGTTTTGTATCAGGTGCACCCGCGCCTCCCGGACTGGTCGGTTCGAGTACTTCACGAAGCTGCGCAAGCCGATTCCCAGCACATTCAACAACTCGCGCAACGTATTCAAGAAAGGAGTAACGCATGACACTGAAAATTGGTATCAATGGACTTGGACGTATTGGTCGACTCGCGCTACGTGCGGGTTGGGATAACCCAGAGCTTGAGTTCGTGCGTTTGAATGACCCGGCTGCAGACGCTGCTACCTTTGCGCACTTGCTGAACTTTGACTCGGTGCATGGGCGTTGGACGCAAGAGGCCGCAGCGACAGACGATGGCGCCATCAAAGTTGGCAACCAAACGCTCGCGTTTACGCAAGAGCGCGACACCAATGTCATTGATTGGTCCGAGTGTGATGTGGTGATTGAAGCCAGCGGCAAAATTAAAACCAAAGCCGCGCTGCAAGCTTACCTCGACCAAGGCGTAAAACGCGTGGTGGTGACCGCGCCAGTGAAAGAAGAGGGCGTACTCAACGTCGTGCTGGGCGTGAATGATCATCAATTTGATCCAGCGCAGCATCGTATTGTGACGGCGGCTTCTTGCACTACCAATTGCCTGGCCCCCGTGGTCAAAGTGATTCACGAAAAACTCGGTATTGTGCATGGCTCCATGACCACCATTCATGACGTCACCAATACTCAGACTATTTTGGATGCAGCGCACAAGGACCTCCGCCGCGCTCGTGCTTGTGGCATGAGTTTGATTCCGACTACAACAGGTTCGGCAACTGCGATTACGGTCATTTTCCCTGAGCTCAAAGGCAAACTGAACGGTCATGCGGTGCGGGTGCCACTGGCGAATGCATCACTGACCGATTGCGTGTTTGAAGTAGAGCGCGCGACCTCTGCGGAAGAAGTGAATGACTGGCTAAAAGAAGCCGCCGCCGGAGCGCTCAAAGGCATTCTGGGCTATGAAGAACGCCCACTGGTGTCGATTGATTACAAAACCGATCCACGCTCGAGCATTATCGATGCGCTTTCCACGATGGTTGTTAACGGCACGCAAGTGAAAATCTATGCGTGGTATGACAATGAGTGGGGTTATGCGAACCGAACGGTGGAATTAGCGGCCTTGGTTGGCAAAGCTGAGCTTGGTGCCGCTTAAGCATGCTTACAGCCATTCGCCAACTTTCTGCTCCCGTACGCCAGTATTTGCTGATCACCGGCAATTACTGGGCGTTCACGCTTACCGACGGTGCCTTGCGGATGCTGGTGGTGCTGTATTTCCATCAGCTCGGTTACAGTCCGCTCAGTATCGCGATGTTGTTTTTGTTCTACGAGATTTTTGGCGTGGTCACGAATCTGGTTGGTGGCTGGCTGGGTGCGCGCGTTGGTTTAAATCGCACCATGAATATCGGCCTGGGCTTACAACTGATTGCGCTAGCCATGCTACTAGTCCCTACCCCCGCATTGACCGTCATTTGGGTGATGGCGGCACAAGCACTATCGGGTATTGCCAAAGACTTGAACAAAATGAGCGCCAAAAGCGCCATCAAAACGTTGGTTCCTGCCGATGCGCAAGGCCAACTCTATAAATGGGTGGCGCTGCTCACTGGCTCGAAGAACGCACTCAAAGGCGTCGGCTTTTTCCTTGGCTCTCTGCTGCTCTACACCGTCGGGTTTCAGGGGGCAATTGGCATTATGCTGGGCGCACTCGCGCTGGTGTGGCTGTTTAGCTTGTGGCGCCTCGGTGCCGACCTCGGCAAAGCCAAATTTAAGCCCAAGTTTCGGGATGTCTGGTCAAAAAGCTGTGCGATTAATCAGCTCTCTGCTGCCCGATTATTCCTATTTGCTGCGCGCGATGTCTGGTTTGTGGTCGCCCTACCCGTCTATTTTGCGACGCAACTCAATTGGCCGCACACTTGGACTGGCGCCTTTATGGCGTGTTGGGTGATTGGCTATGGTGCGGTGCAAAGCCTCGCGCCGCGCTTCACCCATAAAACCGGTGAGCCACGTCGAGCTGCGGTGTGGTGGGCTTGGTTGTTAGCGCTCACTCCGCTGCTGATCATTGCTGGGCTTGCTTATGGTTTAGAACCAGCCTTGATAGTGGTCAGTGGGCTACTACTCTTTGGTGCTGCTTTTGCTGTGAATTCGGCGCTGCACAGCTACCTAATTGTCAGTTATGCCCGCGCCGATGGTGTGTCACTGGATGTGGGTTTTTATTACATGGCGAATGCTATGGGCCGACTCACAGGTACCGTGGCGTCGGGTCTGGTTTATCAATGGTATGACTTGGCGGCATGCTTGTGGGTATCGGCAGGTTGTATCGTCATAGCAGCGCTACTCGCTATCGGATTACCGCGAACCGAAGTAGCTACTGAAGCGCACTAGCTGTCGTTGAGATGCGACAGCCATTTTTCTGCAAATTCGTCAGCCGGCATGGGTTTGGCGAACAAATACCCTTGCGCCGACGTACAACCTGCTTTGATTAATGCGTCAGCCTGCGCCTGCGTTTCCACACCCTCGGCAATGGTGCTCATACCCAAGGTTTGCGCCATTGCAATAATGGTCGACACAATGGCTGAGCTGCTCTCGTCATCAATCATTTTATGCACAAACGACATGTCAATTTTCAGAATATCCACCGAAAAACTTTGCAAATAGGCCAGTGACGAATAGCCGGTGCCAAAGTCATCCACGGCAAACTTAAAGCCAGACTCACGCAGCTCTCGAATCACGCCCATGGCTCGCTGTGGATCCGTCATCAACGCACTTTCGGTAATCTCTAAGGTGATCAACTGTTCTGGCAACTCGCCACGCAGCTGCACCAATTTTGCCACTAATTCTTCACTATCGAGCTGTTGCACCGCCAGATTGACCGATATTTTGATTACCTGCGAGTAACTCTCCTGCCACTGCCGCAGATAATCACAAGCCTGACTCATCACTTGCTCACCCAGTTCATCCAAAACGCCCTGTTCGGCGGCAATCGCAATAAACTGATCGGGTCGCACCATGCCCAATTCGTCGTCAAACCAACGACACAGAACCTCAGCGCCAATTAACTTATTGGTTGCGAGGTCTATTTGCGGTTGGAAGTAAATGGTGAGCTCATGCTTGGCCAAGGCGCGTAAAAAGCGTTCTGTGCGATAACGATGTTGTTGCAACTCAGCGGCCAACTCTTGGCTATACACACAGACGGCACGGGCACTGGTTTTAGCTTGATGCAGCGCGGTACTAGCGCATTGCAGTAACTCGCTGGGCGTCGCAATCATCGAGGTATGCACTACGCCGGCACGTAAGGCAAATTGCACCTCAACACCATCGGCACGAACCGTATTGTTCGCGATGCCCAATACCCGTTCCAATACCTCATGAATCGTCTCTTCAGTGCCATTTTCATGCACCACCAAAACAAATTCATCTGCAGACAAACGCGCACAGTACTCATTCGCTCGAGTGGACTCGCGCAGGCGTTCGGCAATTTGCTTTAATACTTCATCACCAACATGAATACCCCAGTCATCATTAATATCGCGGAAACGCGTAACATCAATAATCGCCACATACATGGCTTCAACGTTGTCGGTACCTTGCGCGGTATTGTAGTGCAAGTGATCTAGCAAGGCGGCGCGATTGGGCAAACCCGTTAAGGTATCGGTGAACGCAATTTTCGTAATTTTGTCTTTCTGCTCTTGGCGCTCGGTAATATCAGTAATAAAACCTTCAAGGTGACTCACCGACTGATCGCTCCCATAAACCGCCTGCCCTTGCTCCCACACCCAGCGAATTTGGCCGTCTTTGCGAATAATGCGATAACTCAATTGAAACGGCTTTTGTTGCTGAGTACTAACCTCAACGCTGGCATCAACAATGCTGCGATCCGGCGGATAGATGAGGTCCAACCATGACAACTCGCGGTTATCGAGCAATTGCTGCGCGGTATAGCCGGTTAACGACTCGACCCCACTACTAATAAACTCCATGGTCCAAAATTCATCGTTTTTACAGCGATACGCCACACCGGGTAGGTTATCGATTAAGGTTTCTAAGCGGCGGCGACTCTCTTTTAGCGCCGTATAGGAATGACTTTGCGCCAGTTCCGCACCTGCTAACGTCGCAATAATGGCGACAATGCGCTGTACAAAGGGGCTAAATTCTCGCGGTTCACCGTGCAATAAGGCAATTAAACCTAGCTTGAAGCCCGCTTGGTCAAACATGGGCACGCCCAAGTAACTTTCCGCTTTAATCTGCTGCAGAATCTCATCATCGGGAAACTGTTTGCACACATGTTCACTAAAAGCACAACTTTGCCGATCCAGCACCTGTTCACAAGGTGAACCGCTCAGATCATAAGTGATATTGGGGACCGGCTTGCCGTAAGATACTAAGGCTTTGGTGGTAGCAGTGTGTTGGTTGGGGAGTACTTCGGCGACCATGGCATGGTCAACGTGCAGCGTGCTGGCCAGAATTTGCATGAGCTCAACAAAATAGTCTTGATGACCGACTAAACGTTGTGCTTCGGACACGCGTTTTAATATTTCATCGACAACTTCAGCGTCACTTCGCTGTGACTCCACGGTTGGTTTCGTGCTTCCCATGCTTGGCCTTTTGGTCATGACAATTATTATTGCCTTTACAATCAAGCATAACTGCTAACGACAATACGTCAAGTTTATTGATTTATAAAGGAATATTTTTATTTGGAGCAGGCGAATTATAAGGGTTTGGTAGCTCCTCTGCGGGTTGATATCCAACACCAATCTAATTCCAAGTTACAATGCGCATTATTTTGCGCATAAATTTATTTAATGCATATTATGAGCAATAATGTGCATGTTAAAATAAAAATGCACAAATAAAATAAGGTGCTATAATTTGCACATAATTAAATATTTTATTCATTAATGAGCATGAAAATGAACATTAAACGTAGCAATATAAGGTTTAGCACCGCACCAATATCTGTGATTGCTGAGGAAATTGGCGCTCGGCTGAAACAAGCCCGGCTGAATAAGAACTTCACCCAGCAAGAAGTTGCCGACAAAGTGGGTATTTCACGGCGGACGTTAGTCGCAGCTGAACAAGGCAACGCGAAACTAGATACCTTGATTGGCATCATGCAAGTTTTGGGCGTGATTGATCAACTCGATTTGTTTTTGCCCGAGCAAGACATCTCGCCGCTGCAACTGGCCAAACTGAAAGGCAAACAGCGCCAGCGTGCCTCGGGTCAGATGTCGCAAGACGACGATATGGAACAGTGGTAATAAGCCAACAGTAGGGATTCATTATGGTGACTGAAGTTGTAAGCGTTCGCTACCAAGGCCGAATTGTCGGTGCTGTGAGCTTTGATACCGATAAAGGCTATGGCAGCTTTGAGTATGCCAATAGCTTTATTCAATCGGGTATCGAGCTGGCGCCGCTGACCATGCCTTTGCGAGCCGGCATCTACAACTTTCCCGGCCTACCCTACCCAACATTCAGAGGGCTACCCGGCTTGTTGGCGGATTCGCTCCCGGATGACTTCGGGAATGCCGTGATGAATGCTTGGGTAGCGGCGCAAGGTAAGTCGCCGCAACACATCACACCCTTACAACGGCTGCAATACACTGGCACACGTGCCATGGGCGCGCTCGAGTACACCCCACCACTCAATAAAGATGTGTTAAGCAAAGCACGACAAGTTGAGATTGAGAGTTTGGTCAGCATCGCGCAAGAGGTGTTGGATAGCCGTAATGACTTTGCTGTTGAGCTGCAGCACGGCCAGGAAGATCGTGAGACCATGTTAGAGCTGATGTCGGTGGGCATGAGTGCCGGTGGCGCGCGAGCCAAAGCGGTGCTGGCGTTCAATGATGACTTTACCCAAGTACGCTCAGGACAAGCGCAAGTGCCCGATGGTTTTACGCACTACCTCATGAAATTTGATGGCGTCAGCGAGCACAACACCCATCAAGAAACCTTTGGTGACCCATCGGGTTATGGCGTGATGGAGTACGTGTACCATTTAATGGCCACCGCTGCTGGTATTGAAATGGAACCCTGTCACTTGTTACCAGAGGGAAATCGTCGACACTTTATCACCCGCCGTTTTGACCGCAGCGGCAATGACAAAATTCACGTCCAAACGCTGACCGGTATAGCGCATGTCGACTATAAAAATCCGGGCTCATTCTCCTACGAAGAACTGTTCGATGTTGCCCGCCAACTGAAACTGAGCCGCCATGAAGCCGAGCAACTGCTGCGCCGTATGTGCTTTAACATTGTCGCGCGCAACCATGACGACCACGCCAAGAACTTCGCCTTTATGCTCGATGACCGCAAGTGGAAGCTTGCTCCAGCCTACGATGTCGCTTACAGCTACAAACCTGGCAGCAAATGGGTGAATCGACATTGGATGAGCTTGAACGGAAAACGCGAAGACTTTAGTCGCAGCGACTTTCACCACCTGAGTAAGTTCGGCAAAACCTTCAGCGCTGACAACATCAACGCCATTTTAGATGAAACCATTGAACAGGTAGCCAAGTGGCGCTCGCTAGCCGAGCAGCATGAGGTGCCGAAGGCGTTGATTACAGAGATTGAAAGAAATTTGCGGCTGCAGCTGTAACCCGCAGCACACAAGCATAACAAACAGAATCGACAGATTTCACACGGTGTTAAAATCCGAGACGTTGGTACTTATCGATGAGTTGCAACGTGTGCTGCTCAATATTATCTGCGACCGGCAGTACGAACGGATATTTCTGCTCTGCCAATTTCTTCGCTGCAGTCAGAGCTTGCGGCATTAAATTCAACACTTCTTCGAGTACAGGCTGTATCTCGGCAGCATTAATTCCGTGTTTATCGGCATGAGGCAGCCAGTGTCTCGGGAAAATTTCGGACCATTTATAATGTGCATGTTTCGAACGTACAGCCAT
>DASSWH010000270.1:0-5412 GCA_035705175.1 Pseudidiomarina sp. | reverse complement strand
CGGGTCGAATGACTGCAGTAAACGGCGTCCCTGTGGTTGACGAGGTGACCAAAGAGGCCCAAGCAGAAGCAGGCGAAAAAGCTAGTGAACTGCGTGAGGGCTTCGGTCGTGAATTGTCGCTGACCTGGCGCGATACCTTGCCTGAGAACAATACGATAGTGACGGGTTCGTGGTGGGGCGACAATGCAGAACCGCAAGTATCGGTCGAATCGGAAGTTGCAGAGCGGATGCGTTTGCAGGTCGGTGATGAGTTAGAGTTTAACATTGGTGGTAATGTCTTTACCGTACCGGTAACGAGTATTCGCCGCGTCAACTGGGGAACGCTGCAACCAAACTTCTATATGATCTTCAACACGGAAACCCTAGAAGATTTTCCGGCGACTTTTATTTCGAGTTTCCGTTTGGATAATGACCGGAAGAACGAGTTGTTCGACTTGTTCCGTCCATTCCCGCAGGTTTCGCTCATTGATTTGGATGCGATTATCGAACAACTGCGTGAAGTCATTAGCCAAGTGAGTTTGGCGATCGGCTTCGTATTGGTGCTGGTGTTGATTGCTGGTGTACTCGTGTTACTCGCGCAAGTACAAGCGTCTATGGAAGAGCGACAAAAGGAATTGGTGATACTCAGAACCCTGGGTGCGCCATCGAAATTACTGAGCCGGAGTGTGTCCTATGAGTTTATTATTCTTGGGGCCATCAGTGGATTGATAGCGACGCTTGCAATGGAGTTAGCATTACTGATTCTACAAACCCAAGTGTTCGATATGGATGCCAATTTCCATTGGCGCTTCTGGGTGATTGGACCGGTTGCTGGTGCCGCCGTAGTCGGTACTATGGGCAGCTTAGCTTGCCGCCGTTTGGTGCGCCGAAATACCGCGCAACTGATTCGCAAACTAGCCTAACCTAGACAGCTCAGCGGATAGGCAGCTCAACTGAGTTCGGGCGAACGGGTACGTAAATGTGGAAGTATCAGTTCGCCCCAACAGGACCCCGCCAACCGTTGTCGAAAGAAACCAAAATGACCTATACGCTCCAAACCGACCGATTGAGGCTCAATACATAAACGTTGTTGTGGAGCACATACGTACGCATCATGCATGGCGTGAATGTTCCGCTGCGACAGTAATTCGTCATCACTGAAGCTGATCGATGTAATAGGTGTAGAAATCGTGGCGTAGCGCTGCCGATTAGCCTCACCCTCGACACCAATCAGATATTCTGGATGCAGGCACCAGCGCCGCCATTGGCGCATGGCTGCGCCTGGAAGGTTACCAACAATGCCTAATTTGTCGCCTGGGAAGTAGCCAAATATCGGCAGCGTCAACGGTGCTATGATGTGCCAGAGCAGCCACGCTTTCGGTTTTAACTGCAGTGTGTTTTCACGCCAGTAGCCACTACCAGTGGCGACTGTGATCATTCTATCGATCACGGAGTAATTGGGAATCATACCGAACAATTGACCACTGACGCTGTGCGCAAACCAAAGGATAGAGGCAGTGGGGTAGAGTTTTTTCGCATAGGAGATAACCGCTGCAGCATCCAATTCTGCCCAATCACGAATGGTGGTTTGTTGATGTTTCAAAGGCCCCTGTAACGACGCGCCAATACCGAAATAATCAAAGCTAATGACAGCACGATCGTGTTGTGCCAGCCATTGACAAAAATTTTGATAGTAGGATTGAGGGACACCCATGGCTGGCGCCATGATGATGACTTGTTCGGGTGCCCGCTGTGGCCAATGTTGCGCTGCGATAACACGATTCGTATGCGTTTCTAAATTGAACTTGAACGGTTGTGTGGTCATCGGACTGCAGGCTTAGTTATCGATTTCCGGAGTATCTTTATCGGTATCGGTATGATGTTTAAAGATATAAGCCCCACAGAGTACTGTAAAGACAATAGTCGCTGCCAAGGTACCAAACACTTTGAAATTGACCCACGCATCCAAACTCATGGTTTCAGCAATATAGAGATTAACGACTGCTAACGCGATGCAAAAAATGACCCAAGCATAAGTCAGCCGTTGCCACGCAAAACGTGGAAGTTTGATCTCTTGACCGAGAATACTCTGTAGCGGACTTTTTTTCTGCCACCACATGGCGCCGAGAAGAAAGGCAGCAATAGCGAGGTAAATGACAGTGACCTTGATCTTGATAAACCAATCATCGCGTAAGAAGAGGGTGACGGCACCAAAAATGAGTACCAGACAGCAAATAATCCAATGTCTCGGTGTTATGGGTTCACGCATGAACTTTAGCCCGATGAGTTGGAAGACCGTACCAACCATTAATACACCCGTAGCGATAAAAATATCGCCCATCAAATAAAAGGCAAAAAATAGCGCTAATGGCAGGTACTCAAGAACAACTAACATGTTTCACTCCAGCGTATACTCAGACGCAGTGTGCCAGAAAAGTCTAGTCTATACTAGCTTGCACAGGGCCAAATAGAGCGCTTCAATAGAGGGTAAACGGACATGAAAGTACTTATCACTGGCGGCACCGGGCTGATTGGGTCGGCGCTCGTGGCGCAATTAAAAGATCGTTATCAAGTGACCGTATTATCGCGAGAACCGCAGCGGGCACAGCAGCAACTCGGAAAAAACGTGCAGGTGCTGAAAAGTCTGGATGATATTACCGATATCGGCGCTTACTACGCGGTTATTAACCTACAAGGTGAAGGGATTGCCGACAAACGGTGGAGTGCCCGTCAGAAGCTGCGCTTAGAGCAAAGCCGCTGGTTGATTACCCGACAACTGACTGAACGTATTCAAGCCTGTGCCCAGCCTCCGGAAGTATTTTTGAGTGGCTCTGCTATTGGCATCTATGGGCCGCGTGGATCCGAGCCTGTGACCGAGAACAGTTCCATTACTGGGGATGACTTTGCCCACAAGTTGTGTGCGGAGTGGGAACGATTGGCGTTGGCGGCAGACAGTGAGAAAACCCGTGTATGTGTCGTTCGTACCGGCGTAGTACTCGCGGAAAAGGGCGGTGCGCTGCAAAAAATGTTGCCGCCTTACCTGCTCGGACTGGGCGGTCCGATAGGCCGAGGTGATTTTGGCTTTTCTTGGATTCACCTCGACGATATTGTGGGTATTTTTGAATTCTTACTGGAGCAGGAGTCATGCCGCGGTATATATAATGGCACTGCACCTAAGCCTGTTGCTCAGCGCGAGTTCAGCGCTGCCATTGCAAAAGTGCTGAGGAAATCGCACTTTATGCGAGTTCCTCCGGTCTTGTTAAAGTTGATGTTTGGTGAAATGGCCGAGATGCTAACGAAAGGGCAGTATGTGCTGCCCGAACGTCTACTTAAGGCTGGCTATACATTTCGCTATCCTCAGGTCATCGAAGCGCTTAGGGCTTGCCTGTTGCCGCCTTCATAGTGCGTACAAAATGGGTGAGTTGCGTCAGCATAGCCTCGGGTTGGTCTAAGTTTTGCTCAATAATCTTAACCACGGCGGAGCCACTGATAGCTCCTGCTGCACCGGCTTCGATGGCTGCTTGAACATGCGCTGGCTCGGCAATTCCAAAGCCGAGTAAAGGTGGCGCACTGTTGGCCGCTAGTAAAGCATCAATGACCGCCGCGGCTGGTTTTTGCATCGTCGTTTCGGCGCCCGTAACCCCGGCTCGACTGAGTAAGTAGACGTAGCCTTCGCTGGCTTCAGCTACTTGCCCTAAGCGCTCTGAGGAAGCATCGGGTGGAGCGATAAAGATCGGCGCTATGCCATGCTGTTTAGCTACGGTAGCGAACTGCAACCCTTCACGGACCGGCACATCGGCAACCAATACAGAGTCGACTCCAGCTGCTGCACAACGTGCATAGAACTGATCAAGCCCGCCGCTGGCAATCAAGTTGGCATAGACGAGAAGGCCGATCGGTAGGTCAGGAAATTCTGCTCTAATCTGTTTTAAGATTTGAAAGCAATCACTGATTCGGGTTCCCGCGGCGAGTGCACGTAAGCTCGCTTTCTGAATGGTGGGGCCATCGGCGACCGGATCGGAGAAGGGTAAGCCAAGTTCAATCGCATCAGCACCGCCACGGACGAGTGCACGAATGACCTCGATACTTTGCTGTGGATTCGGATCACCGATGGTGACAAATGGCACAAAAGCGCCTTGCCGTTGTTGTTCGAGTTGCCCAAACATCACTTCATAACGACTCATACCAAGCCTCCCTGCGCTTGAAAAATTTTACGTACATGGTCGATATCTTTGTCACCACGACCCGATAGGTTCAACAGTAAAATCTCTGGCGCGTCCGGTTCTGCCGCGCGGCGCAGGGCATAGGCTAAAGCGTGAGCCGACTCCAGCGCGGGTATGATCCCTTCCTTCTCTGCGAGGATGCGAAATGCCGCTAAGGCTTCGTCGTCGGTCACCGATTCATACCGCGCTCGTCCAATACTGTGCAGATGCGCATGCTGAGGACCGACACCGGGGTAATCGAGGCCCGCTGACACCGAATAGCTTTCTTCAATCTGTCCTTCTTCGGTTTGCATGAGAAACGATTTACAGCCATGCAAAATACCAGGTTTCCCAGCTGCGATAGTAGCGCCATGTTCATGCGTTTGGATACCTTTCCCAGCAGGTTCAACACCCACCAGTTCGACATCGGCTTCATCAATAAACTCAGCAAACATACCAATGGCATTCGAGCCGCCGCCGACACAAGCAATGACTTCGTCCGGCAGACGTCCCGCTTGTTCAATAATTTGCGCTTTGGCTTCAGCGCCAATCATGCGGTGAAATTCGCGCACGATAGTTGGGAACGGATGGGGTCCAGCAGCGGTGCCCAACAGGTAGTGAGTAGTGGCATAGCTCGCAGTCCAGTCACGCATTGCCTCGTTGACCGCATCTTTCAAGGTTCCACTACCCGTATCAACGGGTACGACTTTTGCTCCCATTAATTGCATGCGAAAGACATTAGGTTGTTGCCGTTCGACATCTTTCTTGCCCATATATATCGTGCAATCGAGATCGAGCAGTGCGCATGCCAGCGCGGTTGCCGTACCATGCTGACCGGCTCCAGTTTCCGCGATAATACGGCGTTTACCCATACGCTTGGCAAGCAAAGCTTGGCCAAGAACCTGATTGGTTTTATGTGCGCCACCATGCAGCAAGTCTTCACGCTTCAGATAGATTTTCGTACCGTTCGGTGAATCGAGCGGTAAATTTCGACACAGCGAGACCGGAGTTGGCCGACCCAAATAATTCTTCAATAAGTCTGCAAATTCGCGCTGAAATTCGGGATCAGCTTGAGCGTCAACAAATGCCTGCTCTAATTGGTCAAGCGCAGGGAGAAGAATCTCGGGCACAAATTGGCCACCAAAATCGCCAAAGTAAGCAGAATAAGTTTGGCGTAAACCTGCGGATGTTTGTGTTGTCATGCTGATATACCTCTTGTTATCGAGCGTCC